>SLDB01000156.1 GCA_007125475.1 Nitriliruptoraceae bacterium
AACCCCCCGGGGGTTCGGGAGAAGCGGCGGGTCCGGCCGCGTCGGTCCCGGAGCTCGACGTACCGTGCGGTGCAGGCGACGACCTCACCGACGAACGCGGCGCTGGCGACCTCGACGACCAACCCCGGGGAGGCGGTGACCCGCGGGATCGGTCGTCGGTGGGCGCGGGGGTGCAGCGCACCCGGGTCGGTGTCGACCACGCGGTCCCTCCTGCGTCGGTCGTGGGTGTGGCGGCAGCGGTGGTGCGGTGTCGCACCCGGTGGTGGGGTTCGTGTGCCTCGCGGGGTCAGCTGCCGGCAGCGACGTCGACGACCCGCGCCTGCAGCGTGCGCACCAGCACGTCGCGCTGCTCGAGGAGGACGCGGCGCAACGGGCGGGGCAGCTCGTCGTCGGCGAGGCGGCGGTCGACCTCGGCGAGGAGGCCGTCGTCCGCGCTGGCGTGCGGGAACAGCGCCGTGGAGAACTCGATCGCCCAGTCCAGGGAGCGCTCCCGCCACACGTCGTCGAGGACGGCGAAGTACGCCTCGGCGTACGGCGCCAGCACCGGGCCCTGGTCGAGTTGGGAGAACCCGTTCCAGATCTGCCGGGACATCGTGTGGGACAGCCCGGTGTCGCCGAGGAGGCGCTCCCAGGCCTGAGCCTTCGCGGCGGCGGTGGGCCGGCTCGCCCGTGCCGTGGCGGCGTGTCGGTGGCCGAAGTCGGTGGGGTCGCGTTCGAGCTCGGTGTCGATCACGTGCTCGTCCACCGCACCGGCCCGGGACAGGCAGGTCACCAGGTGCCAGCGCAGATCGACGTCGAGCTCGACCCCGTCGAACGACAACTCGCCGGACAGGAGCCGGTGCACGTCGGTGAGCTGCTCGGGATCGGCCCGGGCCACCGAGGCCCAGTGGCGGAGCCAGGCCAGCTGGTGGTCACCTCCCGGGGTGGCGTCCTCGAGGGCGCGGCGGGCGCTCGTGGCCAGCTCCGCGAGCCGGACCGAGGTCGCTGCGGGGTCGCCGTACCGTTCGGCGGCCGCCACCGCCCGCTGGTGGAGTCGCTGCAGCACCCCGACCTGGGTTTCGTCGGCCGCGTGACGCCGCACCACCTCGACGAAGGTCCGGGCGTCGAGCTCGGCGTCGCGGACCATCTCCCAGCACGCCCCCCACAGCTGGGCCCGGGGGAGTGGTTCGACGACCTCCGAGAGGTGGGCGGTGACCACGGCGAGGGTGGCGTCGTCCAGACGGGCCTTGGCGTAGGTGAGGTCGCCGTCGTTGACCAGGACGATGTCGGCCGTCGGGGCGCCGGCGAGCGCGCCGACCTCGGTGCGGGCGCCGGTGACGTCGAGCTCCTCACGGCGCCGCCGGGTGATCCCCTCGTCGGAGCGGTCGTACAGCCCGACGCCGAGGCGGTGGCGGCGCAGGACCTCGGGGGCTGCGGGGGTGCCGGCGAGGCCGGCCCAGGACGGGGCCGGTGACGACTGGGTCACGGTCACCGACGGGTAGGTGCCGTCCCCGGCGGGGGCCTCGACCGCGAGCCGGTTCACCCCCGTGGTCAGCAGCCACTCGTCACGCCAGGCGGCGAGGTCCCGGCCGCTGGCCCGCTCGAGCGCGGCCAGGAAGTCCTCGAGGGTGGTGTTCCCCCAGGCGTGTCGGGCGAAGTAGTCGCGGCACCCGGCCAGGAACGCCTCCTCACCGACCCAGGCGACGAGCTGGCGGAGCACCGACGCGCCCTTGGCGTAGGTGATCCCGTCGAAGTTCTGGTGCACCGACTCGACGTCGGCCATCGCGTCGGCGACCGGGTGGGTGGAAGGGAGCTGGTCCTGGTACGTCGCCCACGCCTTCTCGGCGTTCTGGAACGTCACCCAGGCGTCACGCCACCGGGTCGAGGTGGCCTGCACGAACACCGCCATGAACGTCGCGAACGACTCGTTGAGCCACAGGTCGTCCCACCAGCGCATCGTCACCAGGTCCCCGAACCACATGTGCGCCATCTCGTGGATGATCGTCTCGGCGCGGCGCTCGCGGATCGCGTCGGTGACCTTCGATCGGAACACGTAGGTCTCGGTGAATGTCACGCACCCGGGGTTCTCCATCGCCCCGGCGGAGAACTCGGGGACGAACAACTGGTCGTAGGCGTCACCGAACGGGTAGGGCTGGTCGAAGAGGCGTTCGAACGCCGCGAACGACTGCTTGGTGACGTCGAACAGTTCATCGGCGTCGAGGTACTCGGCCAGGGAACGCCGCACGTACAGGCCCAGGTCGATCGCGGAGCCGTCGTCACGGGCGTAGACGTCGTGCACGCTGGTGTAGCTCCCGGCGACGACGGCGGTGATGTAGGTGCTCACCGGCGGGGTCGGAGCGAAGCGCCACGTCCCCGCCTCCCCCTCGTCGGGGCGCGAGATCGCGCGGGAGTTGGAGACGACGACCCATTCGGCGGGTGCGTCGACGGCGACCTCGAACACCGTCTTGAGGTCGGGCTGGTCGAAGCAGGCGTACACCAGGTGGGCGTCGAACGGCTCGAACTGGGTGTGGAGGTAGACGCGGTCGTCGCTGGGATCGACGAAGTGGTGCAGGCCGGCGCCCTCGTGCTGGTAGCGCATCATCGCCTGGACCCGGACGTGGTGATCGCCGGGCGTGAGGTCCCCCAGCAGGATCCGGGTCTCACGGACGGCGTCGGTGGGGTCCAGTCGGGTGCCGTTGAGGACGACCTCGTGCACACGTGCCGCGGTGCAGTCGAGGAACACCTCGCCGGCGGTACGCACGGTGAAGCTCACCTCGCTCACCGACGCGAAGTGCTCGTGGTCCCCGGTGAGGTCCAGGTGGACCCGGGTGTGCTCGACGGTGATCCGGTCGGCGCGGGCCTCGGCCTCGCTGCGGGTGAGGTTCTCGCGCGGTTTGACGCTGGCGGTGGTCATCACGACTCGACTCGACGGGTGGCTGGCGGGATCGGCGTCGTGAGGGTAGGTGGCGAGGTGACCGTCGAGCGACCGGCTGTGGCGGAGCGCCCCGTTGCTACCCTCCCGGTCGGGAGCGGCGCCGTCCGCAGTGGGATATCGGGTCGTCGGTCCGCAAGCCGTCCAGCCGCGGTCGATCGTCACGAGAGGACGCAACGGATGCGCGAGTACACCACCCCGGGCGAGGTCCCGGTCAGCTCCGACGAGAGCCTCACCGACGCCCTGTGGGCGTTGGCGGAGGAACACCCTCACCGCCCGGTGGTCGCGCGGCGTGTCGGGGACGACTTCGAGGAGTGGACGACCCGTCGCTTCGTCGACGAGGTCCGCGCGGTCGCCCGGGGTCTGATCGGCCGCGGGGTCGAGACCGGTGACCGGGTGGCGATCTACGCGGGCACCCGCGTGGAGTGGACGATCCTGGATTTCGCGATCTGGGCGGCCGGTGGGGTGACGGTCCCGATCTATGACACCTCGTCGGCCGACCAGGTCGAGTGGATCGTCTCGGACGCCGATGTCACGGTGATCTTCATCGAGAACGCCGAGCTCCAGTCGGTGTTCGACGAGGTCTCCGAGGGCCTGCCGCGGTGCGAGCAGCGGTTCGTGATCGAGGACGGGGCGCTGGCGGAGCTCGCCGCCGCCGGCGAAGACGTGGGCGACGACGTCCTCGACGCACGTGCCGCCGCGGTCGGCGGGGATGATCTGGCGACGATCGTCTACACCTCGGGGACGACCGGGAGGCCCAAAGGGTGCGTGATCACGCACTACAACTTCATCTGGGACGCCGAGCAGGTCGGTGCGGCCTCGACGGCGTTCCTCCGCCCGGGTAGCCGCACGCTGCTGTTCCTGCCCCTGGCGCACATCTTCGCCCGGGTGATTCAGACCACCGCGTTCCGACGGGGTGTGCTGCTGGGCTACTCCAGCGGGATCGAGCACCTCCGCGAGGAGATGGGGATCTTCCACCCCGACTTCCTCGTCGCGGTGCCGCGGGTGTTCGAGAAGGTGTACAACAACGCACGGCAGGCCGCGATCGCCGACGGCAAGGGCAAGATCTTCGACAAGGCCGCCGCGATCGCCGTCGCGTACTCGCGTGGGTTGCAGGACGGCCGGATCCCGCTGGGTGTGAGGTTCCTGCATGGCGTGTTCGACAAGCTGGTCTACACCAAGCTTCGGGCGGCGATGGGGGGCAACGTCAAGCACGCCGTCTCCGGCGGCGCGGCACTCGGTGAGCGGCTCGGCCACTTCTTCACCGGGATCGGGGTCCTCGTGCTCGAGGGCTACGGCCTCACCGAGTCCACGGCGGGGGCGAGCATCAACCAGGCGGAGGCCTACCGCATCGGGTCCGTGGGGCGTCCGGTGCCTGGGGCGTCGGCCCGGGTCGGCGACGACGGTGAGCTGCACCTCAAGGGTGGCCACATCTTCCAGGGCTACCACAACAACCCCGAGGCCACCGCTGAGATCCTCACCGACGACGGCTGGCTGCGCACCGGCGACCTCGGCGACATCGACGACGACGGCTTCGTGCGGATCACCGGTCGGATGAAGGAGATCATCGTCACCGCGGGAGGGAAGAACGTCGCTCCCGCGGTCCTCGAGGACCGGCTGCGATCCCACGCGCTGGTCAGCCAGTCGATGGTCGTCGGCGACGGCCGCTCCTTCATCGCGGCCCTCATCACGATCGACGAGGAGGCGCTGGCGACCTGGGCCCAGACCAACGACAAGCCCTCGGGCAGCCTCGAGGAGCTCCGCGACGACGAGGATCTCGTCGCCCAGGTCCAGTCCGCCGTGGACTACGCCAACCGGGCGGTCTCCCGGGCCGAGTCGATCCGCCAGTTCCGCATCCTGCCGCAGGACTTCACCGTCGGTGACGAGCTCAGCCAGAAGATGTCGGTGAAGCGGCACATCGTCGCCGAACGCTACGCCGACGTCATCGAGGCGATCTACGCCGAGTCGTCGCCGGCCTCATCCTGACCGTCGGCGGCGGGGCGCGGCGATCGGCCGTTGTCCACGGCGGGGAGGGTGAGCGTCAGCGCGGCCCCGGCCAGCGGCACGACGGCCAGCAACGTGAGCGCGGTCGAGAGACTCGTCGCGTCGGCGTAGGCACCGAACAGCGGAGCGGTGAGGCCGCCGACGCTCATCGACAGCCCCAGCGTCACCCCGGAGGCGGTCCCCAGCCGGCGCCACAGGTAGGCCTGACCCATCCGGGTCATCACCCCGAAGGGGAGGTAGAGCCCCACGCCCAGGAGCATCACCGTCGCGACGTCCCACCCCGGGTCGGGGACCAGCACCACCAGGACGACGACCAGGCCGGCGACGAGGAGGAGGCCGCCGCCGACCACACGGCGTGAGCCGAAGCGATCGGCGATCCACCCACCGCCCAGGGTGCCGGCCACCCCGCTGAACAGCATCAGCGTGAGCGCGGTGTTCCCCAGCGCCGGGGAGGCACCCAGCACCTGGATCCAGTACAGCGGGACGAAGCTGACGAGGGTGAAGAACGCCGTCGAGCGGGCGACGACGACGATCGTCAACCGGGTGAACGCCCCCCAGTCCAGACCGCTGCCGCGTCCCCGGCGCACGGCGGTGACACGCGGCTCATCGGAGCGAGCCTGTGGCTCGTCGAGGTGGATGGTGCGGGTCCAGCGCATCAGCACGAACGCGGTGAGCGCCGACGGGATCAGCAGCAACGGTGAACCGGCGACCCCGAGGGCGACGAACAGCGGGGTGGCCAACAGCGGCCCCGCCGCGTAGCCGGCGTTGCCCCCGACGGCGAACACGCTCAGCGCGGTGGCCTTCCGGCTCCCGGCGACGAGGTTCGCGGTGCGTGCCGCCTCCGGGTGGTAGGCGGCCACCCCGACCCCGCTCAGCGCGACGGCGGCGAGGATCCACGGATACGTCGGCGCGATCCCGGCCAGCGCGATCCCCAGGCCCGCGAGGAACACCCCGCCGGACATGAACCACGGGTGGCTACGACTGTCGGAGAGCCAGCCGAACACCGGCTGCACCACCGACGACAGCACCGTGGCGGCCATCACCACCCCGCCGGCGGCGGCGTAGCTCAGGCCCCGTTCGGCGACGAGGAACGGGATGAACGCCGGGACCACACCCTGGTTGACGTCGTTGAAGAAATGGCTGGTCGTCAGCAGGCCGATGGGGCCGCGCTGCATCCCGGCGACGGGCGCCCCCGTCCCGGTCGGTTCCTCGGACGTCACCGCGGACTCCTGTCGACGCGGTGCACCCTAGATGCCCTACTCCGCCATCTCCGCGAGGGGGTTTCCCTCGCGGCGGGCGGCCTCGAGGCGCTCGGTGAGTTCGCTGCGGCGCTGCTCGTCGAGGCAGGCGCAGCCGACCGCGTACGCGGCGTAGTGCTTGACGTCCATCCGGTGCGTCGGGCAGGCCGCGACCTCGAGGCGGGTGATCGGTTCGGTGCGGGCCATGGCGGGCTCCTTCGGGGCGGGGGTCGGATGGGGCGGGGGCT
>SLDB01000296.1 GCA_007125475.1 Nitriliruptoraceae bacterium
CCGAGCCGACCGATGCATTCAGGCTCACTGCGAGACGATCTGCAGCAGCGCGGCGACGTCGTCGACGTAGGCGCGTCCCTCGCCGCGGTCCAGCGGGCCGAGCCCGCCGCCGGTGTGCGCCAGCAACGGCTCGGGCGCCGGCGGTGACCACAGCACCGCCACCTCGGCGGGGTGTTCGTCGAGGAGCTCGGTCAGCGCCGGCCGGCGGGCGGCGGCCCTGGCGTGCAGTTCCAGCTGGCGGGAGTGCCAGACCAGGCCGTATGTCGGGTGGCCGCCGACGTGCCGGTCGTGCAGCCGACGCGCCCACCGTCGGGTGCACGGGTAGTGGGCGGCCGTGGTGGCCGTCAGCTCCTCGCGTGTCAGACCCAGCCGGTCGAGTGCCTGGTCGCGCAGGTCGACCAGCCGCAGCCCGGCCAGCAGGCGGACCTCGGCTTCGTCCCAGCGGGAGAGCACGACCTGTGGCAGCCGCGGCTCGGGTGGGGCGGCGTCGTGGAACGCCGACTCCAGCAGGGCGGCGAACGTCGTCCGTGCGACGTAGACGTGGCGGGTGTCGTCGAGGGGGGCGAACCGGGTGTCGCCGACGCCGGGGTTGAGCTCGGTGGGGTCCGGGTGGTCGCGGTGGTGCCCGCGACGCAGCAGCATCCCGGCGGGCCAGGTCACCGTGCGGACACGTCGCAGGCGCGCGCCGGTCGGCTCGGGGACCGGGCAGTGGGTCGAGCCGCACGGTGGGGCGGTCGTCACTCCTGCGTCATTCCTGCGTCACTCCTGCAGCATCCCGGCCACGGCGCGGTCGACGGCGTCCGCCCCGCCCGCACGCAGTACCTCGGCGGGGGTGTCGGCGTCGAGCCACGTGTTCGGGGTGACGAACCAGTCCCACACCGCCCAGCCCGACATCCCGGCGTCGACGAGGCGGGCGACGACGTCGCCGACGGCCCGGTCCTCCTCGAACGCGTCGGTGAGCTGGAACGACGGGGTGAGGGTGACGCCGTCGTGGGTGACGGTGACCATCCGGTGTGCCCGGACCCGGCGGTTCACCCACTGGCGGACCGCGTCGGGGCGCCGTCCGGTGGCGTCGGCGATCATCTCGAAGGTCACCGCACCGTGGGACCGCAGCAGCCGGGCGCGGGCCTGGTTGACCAGCCGGGCCTTCTCGACGGCGGCGTGGTCGTAGAGCGGTTCGACGACGGGTGCGGTGAGCGCCGACATCTCCGGCTCCGTGGGCTGCGGGGCGATCGATTCATCACGAAGGTAGCACGCCCCAATGGACGTGACAGGTGTGACGCTCGGAGGATCGCGTCGTGCCGAGGGGGTCGGCGGCCGGGGTGGTGACCGCCGCTGGCCGGGGTGGTGGCCGCCGCTGGCCGGGGTGGCGACCCCCGCCGACGACGGTGGCGACCTCGTGGGTCAGCCCGGGGTGGCGACCCCCGCCGACGACGGTGGCGCGGTCCTCGTGGGTCAGCCCGGGGTGGTGGCCTCGTGGGTCAGCCCGGGGTGGTGTCCTCGTCGACCTGTCGGGGCCCGCTGTCCGGCTCTTCGTCTTCGGCGTTTCCGCGGAACGGCACGGTGGTGGCGTGGCCGTCCATCGTCACGCCCTTGCGGGTGATCATCACCAGCAGGGTGCGCAGCAGGACCCGCACGTCGAGGAAGAGGCTGCGGTGGTCGACGTACCAGACGTCCATCGCGAGCTTCTCGGGCCACGAAGTGTCGTTGCGGCCGTTGACCTGCGCCCAGCCGGTGATCCCCGGCCGTACCTCGTGGCGGCGTGCCTGGGTGGCGTCGTAGCGGTCGAGGTACTCGATGAGCAGCGGGCGAGGCCCGACCAGCGACATTTCGCCCTTGACGACGTTGACCAGCTCGGGCAGCTCGTCGAGCGAGGTCGAGCGCAGAAATCGGCCGAAGTCGGTGAGCCGATCTTCGTCGGGCAGCAGCGCCCCGTCGGCGTCGCGGGCATCGGTCATCGTGCGGAACTTGCGCAGCGCGAACGGGCGGCCGTGCAGACCGGGGCGGTGCTGGACGAACAGCACCGGGCTGCCCAGCTCACGGCGGACCCGCCAGGCCAGCACGCCGAACAGCGGTGCGGTAACCACGAGCCCGATGGTGGCGAGGACGACGTCGAGGGCCCGTTTGACACGGTCGTAGCTGTGCCCGGTCATCACCGACTCCTCGCCGCCGCAGGCGACCGCGCCGACTGGTATGCCACGGTAGGTGGTCGTCGCGCCGTCCGCGATGTGGTCGACTCGTCGTCGACACGGAGGGTGCGCCCGGGATGGTGTGGCGGATCGCGATTGGGGTAGTGCTGACCTTCGCCGGCCTCGTCGTCGTGTTGACCGTCGGCCTCTGGCCCCGGGACGACACCCCGGTCGATCCGGACGCGGTGGTGGTCCTCGGCGGTGCCGGCAGTGAGCGGACCGAGCTCGGTATCGAGCTGCGCGAACGCTACGACGCGATCCTGGTGCTCTCCTCCTCCGCCCAGTCGTTCGGTGAGGATCGGGGGGTCGAGTGCGGGCGGGATGCGCTGTGCATCGATCCGGATCCCGAGACCACCATCGGCGAGGCCCGCATGGTGGCGAGGCTCGCCGACGACGAGGGCTGGGACCACGTGACGGTCGCCACCGCCCGGTTCCACTCCAGCCGGGCGCGGGTGCTGTTCCGCCAGTGCCTGGGCGATCGCGTCACCGTGGTCGGCGCGCCGAAACCGGACGGGCCGGTGGGCGTGGACCGCTACGTGCGCGAGGCGGCCGCGACCCTGGTGGGCATGACCACCCACCGGGCGTGCTGGTGGCGGTGAGCTCTCCGCGGGTCGGCCCGTGCGGGTCGGTTCGTGATGGATCCGCGTTGCCTGGCCGTGCCCTCGAGGCCATGCCTGCCCTGTCACGCACAGGCGCTACGACACCCCGACAACGCGGCGGTAGTTGCCATATTCGGACATTGCCGATGCCGCCGTCGTCGTGGCAGGGCGACACGCCCTAGGGGTTCAGCAAGGAGGCCGCAGGCACGGCGCGACCACGGTGACGGCGCGTCCAGCTCGTATGCCGTCGTGTCTCCCGTGTCGCACCCATGGGCAAACATGAGCTGCTCGCGCGACCAAGCGCGCAGCCACGTCGAAGGACTGCGATCGACAAGCGAGGACCACGTGGCGGCGTACCGCATCACGCTCCATGCCCATCGCAAGGCCCGGGCGTTCGGTCTCACGATCGAACAGGTCCGCGAGATCATCGACCGCCATGACGTCTGTGAGACGATGCCGAACCCAACCGATGGCCGCATCGGCAAGCGCCTGTACGGTCGTGTCGGAGCTCGCGAGTTCCACATCATCCTGGTGGTCAACCCCGGCGACACCCTCCACACTGTCACCACCGTGTACGAGGTGGACCGCAAGGACTTTCCGGACGGCCGAACGAGACGGAGGAAGCGATGAACGAGCAGCGACCTCAGTGCGCCGTCTGCAACCTTGGCGGCCACCTCATTGACGAGTTCATCACCGAGACCGATGACACCCGGACGGTGATCGTCGTTGTTCGCCGTGTTCCTGCACTGGTCTGCGACCGGTGCGGGACGACCACGGTCACCGACGAAGTTGCCGGGGAACTCGCGCGGATCACTGATGCCCAGCAGGGCGGCGCGGTCTCGGGCACGGTCGTGGTCGACTTCGACCCGCGGCAGATCGCAGCCGCGGGGTAGCCCCGAACGGGGTTGACTCTCCCGAGTGTCGCGCACGTTGGGAGCGCCCGATCGAGGCGCAACGGCCGTGGGGGGTGACGTCGTTGCGGCGGTTGGCGCTCGACGTGAGGGCCGGTTGTCACGCAGTCCGTCACGTTGACGAACGCTCGTTGTCTCGGCCTGTTCTACGACGGCGCGGTCGGGGATCGCGCTCCTGCGCGTGCGCCAGTAGCCGATCACCCCGTGAGACGGAGGAGCGCGTCCGGTGTCAAGGCGGGCCGCCGAGAAACCCCGACGAGCTCCCCGCAGATCAACGACGCAACCGATCGGGGCCGGTCGCTCGCGGTGTCGTAGAACTCGACGGCATCAGCCAGCGGGGCCATCACGGCCACGTGCGTCCAGTGCCGCCGGTGACGTCGCGGATCCTGTCCTCAGGGACCGCGTGGCCGCCTGTTCCGACCGGGCACGCGACACGCTGCGCGGCCGCGTCGTCACGGCGATGGTCGCGCGAGGCAGGGCTCCGCCCAGGGGGCCAAGGCGGGCCGCTGTCACGCGTCGATCCTGCTGTGGTCGTGGGTGAGCGTGTCGAGCGTGTCGAGCGTGTCGGGGGCGTCGGGGGCGTCGGGGGCGTCGGCGGCGTCGGCGGCGTCCGAGGGCTGTTCGAGGCCTGCTCGGCCGGCAACAGCCTCTCGATTGTCCAGCTGAGATGATCCCGGGCGGATCTGGTCGGCTTCGTCGGGCTCGCCCGTTCACGGCAGTGTGCGGCGCAGTACCCCGCCCGTCCCTGACCACTGGTGGGTCGATCGCGGTGTGTGAGGATGCCGCACCCGCCGGCGTCGCCGCTGCGGCGCCCGCGGCTGCGGTCCGCCTCCCGGGCGGGGGTGCGAGAGGGGCCGGGGAGAGCCCGCGGCCCCTCGTCGGCGGGTAATCGCCTGCCCCCGGTTCAGCGGATCTGTCCTCGGATCTCGCCGGGGGGGAACTGCGATGTGTGCACGTTGACGTAGGTGTTGCCGGCCTCCATCTCGTCGACCAGGTCGGCGAGGGACTGGCCCGCGAGCGGACCAACCAGGTCCGCTTCGGTGATCGTGCCGGTCGCCAGCACCCCGCTGCTCCGCCCCGGGATCAACTGGGCGGGAGGCCCGGACGGGTACAGCCACGCGACGACCGGACCGTTGACGCCGGCCGGGGCCAGATGGATGTGCGCCTGGATGACGTTCTCGAGGTTGGCGACGATGAGCCGGTAGCTCAACTGATCACCGTCGGCGCTGAGTCGGAAGATGGTCTGTCCGCGAGCGAGGCTGTCATTGGGGGGAACCTCCTGCGCGCCGGAAGCCGGGGCGACGAAGGTCTGGCCCTGCCCGACGGCGCCGGCCGAGGGCATCATCGTGGCGAGTAGGGCGACCGTCAGCAGGACGGTCAGGATCGTGAAGCGCTTCACATCAGAGCTCCCTTCCTCCGGTGGGCAACCGATTTGCCCGTTCACACGGTTCACACGGTCCGCCGGATCGACGGCCAGGTCCACCACCCCGTGTGCCGTCGCACGACCGCTTCCGCACAGCGCGCCGCACGGGGAGTCGGTGAGCGGGTGACCCCCGCCACCACCCGGGGTTCGGTGTCTTCTACGAACCGCCGTGACGTGTGCCGAACACGGGGTCGTGTGCCGAAGGCGGCGTCTTGTGCGGGTGGGGGCGCAGGCCTACCGTCGAAGGCGGTGCGCGGAGGCAGGGATGGACTCCTCGGTCCTGGGACCGCTGGAGGTGGGCCGCGACCGCGCACGGGTCCGCATCGTCAGCCGCATGCAGCGCCGGCTGCTCGCGTTGCTGCTGATGCACGGCAGGACGCCGTCCCAGGTCGCGATCCGGTGGGCCCTGCAGCACGGCAGCGTCACAATCCCGAAGTCGATCAACCCCGAGCGCATCGCCCAGAACTCCGGCGTGTTCTCCTTCCAACTCACCGGCGAGCAGATGCAGGCCATCGACCGGCTCGACCGGGGTGCACCCATCGGCCCGGACCCCGAGCACCTCCCCGCCGGCTGGGCATGAGCCGTCACGGGCGCCCGCACCCACCTTCGCGGCGAGCGTGCACCTCCGGCGTTCGGCGGCCGCGAGCCCGGCCGCGCGCCACGCGTGGTACGTGGCTTGCGTGTTCGGCACCGCGGACGTATGCCCGCCGGTGACGGGGTAGGTGACGAGCACGACTTCGACGGCGCGGCTCGATCAAGCCGCGGCGCCGTCGGGGTGGTGGACCGGTGCCACACATGCCGACTGGGGTTGTGCGCACGATCTTCTTGGACCGTCGCCGGGGTCGGGCGCGCGTTGCGTGGCTGATCGCGATCCTGCTGGTCGGCGCGTTCGTGGCCACCAGCGTGGAGGGGGTGGTGCCCGGCGAGCTGGCCCTGCCGGTGGCCGCGTTGGTCGCCAGCGCGGCCCCGGCCCTCGTGGCCGTCGTGCTGGTGATGGCCACCAGCCGGTGACTCGGTGGCCGGAGTCTGTGCGACTACGGGCTGGCGATCGACCGGCGTTGGCTCACCGACCTCGCCGCCGGGCTCGGTGTGGGCCTGATCGCGGTGTCGGTGCCGTTCCTGATCGCGATCAGCGCCGGCAGGGTGGAGATCGTGGCCACGTTCGACGCCGGTGACCTCGCACTGGTCACCGGGATCGGGCTGTTCGTCCTCGCGATGCTGTGCACCGGCCTGTGGGAGGAGCTGGTGCTGCGTGGGGTGTTCC
>SLDB01000223.1 GCA_007125475.1 Nitriliruptoraceae bacterium
CCGCGGTGTCGCGGCGCACGGCGATCGGCGCCATCGGCGGGACGGCCGCCGCCGCGCTGTTCTTCGCCGAGGCGTTCCGGCTGGGCGCGTTCGCCTCCACCGGGGCCGAGGGCGGGGGTCCGACGGCGGTGCCCGACGGACCGCGTACGGGCGCCGGGCCCGGAACGGTCGCCGCCGGTGAGCGCACCGACGTGCAGATGGGGATGGTGATCGACCTCGAGCGCTGTGACGGCTGCATGGAGTGTGTGGCGGCCTGCTCCGAGCACAACGGTCTCTCGCAGGGCTCGCTGTGGGCGCTGGTGATGGCCTACCAGGAGCCGGAGAACGCCGACCCGGACTTCCTCGTGCGACTGTGCCAGCACTGCACCCGCGCGCCGTGCGTGATGGTGTGCCCGACGGGGGCGCGCCACCGTCGGCTGGCGGACGGCCTGGTGCTCACCGACTACGACGTGTGCATCGGTTGCCGCTACTGCGAGGTCGCCTGCCCGTACGGCGCCAACGTGTTCCAGTGGGCCGACCCCCGGATGAACGGTGGCGACGCCTCGGGCGGGCAGCGCGACGCCCGCGGCATCGCGGTGACCGGCGAGCCCCCGCGTGGGGTGATGGGCAAGTGCACGTTCTGCCCGATCCGGCAGGACGACCCGGCGACGCGCGGCACCACCACCTGCGCGAACGCCTGCCACATGAACGCCATCCACTTCGGGGATCTCAACGACCCCGACAGCGCCCCCAACGTCTACCTCGCGCAGCGTCGCGCGGAGGCCGGCGGGAACCTGCCGACCTTCCGGCTGCTCGAGGAGCTGGGCACCGAACCCAACATCATCTACATCGGCAAGCCGCCATCGAAGGACGCCGAGCTCGTCGACGGGCCGTTCAGCCTCGAGGACTGGGGGTTGACCGACGACCGCAGGGCCACCCTCGACGGGCCCGAGCCCTGGTTCGAACGCCTCACCGGGAAGGCCCAGGCATGACCGCGACCGCACCCCCAGCCGGCGGGACACCGGCCCACGAATCTCCGCACCACGACTCCGGGGGGCGTGTCGAGGCCATCCTCGCGCCGCTGGGGCGACCGACCTGGCGCTGGTGGGCGTCGCTGGCGGTCGCGCTCGGTGGCCTGGTGTGGTTCGCCCAGGCGTGGATCTTCCAGCTGCAGTGGGGCCTGGTCGTGACCAACATGGCCGACTGGGGCTACGTCGGTGGTGTGCCGTGGGGCTTCTACGAGGGCTCGATGATCTGGTGGATCGGGATCGGCCACGGCGGGATCATCGTGTCGGCCGCCGTGCGGCTGTTCCGCATGCGCGAGTTCGCACCGATCGCCCGTATCGCCGAGTTGCTGACGCTGGCCAGCCTCGCCAACGCCGGGTTGTACATCGTCATCCACCTCGGCCGCCCCGACCGCGTCGTCACCAGCATCGTGCCCAACCTGCCTACCACCCTGCAGACCTCGCCGCTGGCCTGGGACGTGGTGGTGATCACCCTCTACTTCGTGCTCACCGCGACCTACCTCACCCTGACGCTCCGCCACGACCTGCACACCGTGCGCGCCCGGCTGCCCCGGCTGCTCTCCCCGCTCTACCGGGTGATCATGGTCGGCCACCGCCCTGACGAGCGGGCCAAGGCCGAGAGCATGGCCTGGTGGCTGGCACTCGGACTCATCATCCTCGCGCCGCTGTTCCTCCACGGCGGGGTGATCCCGTGGTTGTTCGCGCTCCTGCCCGGCCAGCCCGGGTGGTTCGGACCCGTCCAGGGACCGCAGTTCCTCACCGCCGCGCTGGCTTCGGCCCTGGGCGCGGTCACGTTGCTGGCCTACCTGCTGCGGCGTGTCTACGGCTGGCGTGACATCATCGACGACAACGTGTTCCGCTGCCTGTCCCGCTGGGTCGGGTTGTTCTCGCTGCTGTTCCTGTGGCTGCAGCTCCAGAAGGTCGTCACGGGCATGGCGATGGCCCCGGGATCGGTGAGCACCTCGGTCGACGCGATGGTGAACACCCCGTTGTACTGGGTCGCGATCGCGATGCTGGCGTTCACCGTCGGCCACGTCGGCTTCCAGATGCTCGCACCCCACCGGTTCAGCGTCGCCCGCACCGCCGCCGTCGGCGCGCTCCCACTGGTGGCCGTCGGGATCGAGAAGATCCTGTTCGTCATCGAGGGGTTGATGTACCCGGCGTTCTCCCTGCACGAACCCGGCAAGTACTCCCCATCGTGGGTCGAGTGGGCGTCCCTCATCGGCGCCCTGTCCATCGTCGCGGTGTTCTTCCTCCTCGCGTCGAAGGCCGTGCCGATGGTCGAGCTCGACGACGAACACGCCGACGAGGCACGGAAGGTCGACACATGAGCAACAGCGGACCCCTCGGGCTGTTCCTCATCTTCGGGGTGGTGCTCTCACCCGTCTACCTGATGGTGGCCGGCTGGCTGTTCGGCCGCCCACGCGA
The DNA here is from genome assembly GCA_007125475.1 of Nitriliruptoraceae bacterium. Taxonomy (GTDB): domain Bacteria; phylum Actinomycetota; class Nitriliruptoria; order Nitriliruptorales; family Nitriliruptoraceae; genus SLDB01. Next base: position 2,433 of record SLDB01000223.1, read on the forward strand.
GCTGCGGCTGCCGATGATCGGGCTGGGATTCATCGCCGGCTTCACCGTGCTGGCCTGGGGTGGCATGGCCGGGTTCGCACTGGCGGTGGACCTGCTGTACTTCCCGTGACCGCAGACCGGGGCGAGGCCGGCGAGAGACCGGACACCACGGCATCCGGTGAGCAGCGCCGGCGCCGCTACTCGCCGCCCTTCTGGACGTAGCCGCGGACGAACTCCTCGGCGTTGGTCTCGAGGACGTCGTCGATCTCGTCGAGGAGCTCGTCGACGTCATCGAGGAGCTCCTCGTCACGGGCGGTCGACGACGCCGCTTCCTGCGGCGCGTCCTCCTCCCGCTCCTCACGGTCGACGTCCTCACGACGGCGTTGCGACCCGGAATCGCTCACCGACTGCTCCTCGTTCGGCTCGTGGCCGAGCGTACCCACGAACCGGCCGTCAGCGTGGTCAGCGTCGCCGGCATCTCAGCCCTCGTCGCCGGCGAGACGGGCGACGAGCTCGGCCGCGGTGGTGACCTCCTCGAGCAGGGCGCCGGTGAGCTCACGGGTGCCACGGCCCGGCTCCATCATCGGCACACGCTGCAACGACTCCCCCCCGACGTCGAGGACGAGCGAGTCCCACCCGGCGGCGACGACGTCCTCGCCGAAGCGGCGGATGCACTCGCCGCGGAACCACGCCCGTGTGTCGACCGGTGGGGTGTGCACCGCGGCCGCCACCTCGTCGTCACCGACCAGGCGTTCGACACGGCCACGTTCGACGAGGCGGTGGTACAGCCCGCTCTCCAGACGCACGTCGTGGTACTGCAGGTCCACCATCTTCATCCGGTCGTGGGTCCACGGCAGATCGTGGCGGCGGCGGTACCCCTCCAACAGTTCGAGCTTCGTCGCCCAGTCGACGATCCCCGCCAGTTGACGCGGGTCGTCGTCGACGAGGTCGAGGACCTGTTGCCAACGCTGCAGGACGTCGAGGGTCGTGGGATCGACGATCTCGCGTTGCTTGACGTAGCGCTGGCAGGCGTCGAGGTAGTGGCGCTGCAACTCGACCGCGCTGGCCTCTCCCCCGTCAGCGAGCCGGACACGACCCCGGCAGGTGACGTCGTGGCTGAAGGCGTGGAACGCCGAGACCGGGTCGGCGAGCTCCGGGACGTCGGTGAGCTCGCCGTCCTCGATCATGTCGAGGATGAGGAGCATCGTGCCGACCTTCAGGTACGTCGCGACCTCGCAGAGGTTGGCGTCGCCGTTGATGACGTGCAGGCGCCGGTAGCGCTGGGGGTCGGCGTGCGGCTCGTCCCGGGTGTTCATCAGGGGGCGCTTCAAGGTCGTCTCGAGCCCGACCTCCACCTCGAAGAAGTCGGCGCGCTGGGAGAGCTGGAACCCGACGGACTCGTCGAGCTCGGAACCGATCCGGCCGGCCCCGACGTACAGCGTCCGGGAGACGAAGAACGGCAACAACAACCGGGTGAGGTGGCCGAACGGCACCTGGCGATCGACGAGGTAGTTCTCGTGCGTGCCGTAGGCGGCGCCCTTGCCGTCGGTGTTGTTCTTGTGCACCAGCACACGGCTGCCCTGCGGCAGGGTGTCGGCGGCCCGGGCGGCGGCGTTGCGGAGCACCCATTCGCCGGCCTTGTCCCACACCACCAGGTCCCGGGCGTTGGTGCATTCGGGGGTGGAGTACTCCGGATGGGCATGGTCGACGTAGAACCGGGCGCCGTTGGTCAGCACGGTGTTCGCCAACCCCAATTCGTCATCGATCGACGGTTCGTAGGCGTCGTCGGGCTCGGGGCTGCGGGCGTCGCGCATTGGGTGCTCGTCGGTGTGGTCCCACCGCACGTCACGTCTGCCGGAACGTCGGTAGGCCCCGACCACCAGTGAGGAGGCCAGGACGGCGTTCACCTCGGTGGGACCGTCGACGGCGATGCCGTACTCGGTCTCGACACCGACGAACTTGGGGGTCGTCACCTCGGGCTCGCCTCCTGCGGTCGGGGCCGCCGGGGTGCCAGCGGGGCCGTGGTCGTCGGCCTCAGAGGTACTGGCCCGGGTTCACGGTGTCGATCGAACGCCCGGAGTCCGCGTCCCCGCCGCTGCCGACCAGGGTGCGCACGTACACGATCCGTTCGCCCTTCTTCCCGCTGATGCGGGCCCAGTCGTCGGGGTTGGTGGTGTTGGGCAGGTCCTCGTTCTCCTGGAACTCGTCACGGATCGCGTCGAGGAGGTCGGCGGTTCGAAGACCGCGGTCGCCGGTGTCCAACACCCGCTTGATCGCGCGCTTCTTGGCGCGAGCCACCACGTTCTCGATCATCGCCCCGGAGTTGAAGTCCCGGAAGTACAGGACCTCCTTCTCGCCGTTGGCGTAGGTGACCTCGAGGAACTCGTTCTCCGGGCGCTCGGCGTACATCGCCTCGACGGTGCGGTCGATGATTCGCTCCACCGCCCGGTCCGGATCGCCGCCGGCCGACGCCAGCTCGTCATCGGCGATCGGGAGGCGTCCATGCAGGTAGATCGCGAAGATCTCCCGGGCCGCGTCGGCGTCCGGGCGGTCGACCTTGATCTTCACGTCCAGGCGGCCCGGGCGCAGGATCGCCGGGTCGATCATGTCTTCGCGGTTGGAGGCACCGATCACGACGACGTCACGCAGTGACTCGACCCCGTCGATCTCGGCCAGCAGCTGCGGGACGATCGTGGTCTCCACGTCGGAAGACACCCCGGAACCGCGGGTGCGGAACAGGGACTCCATCTCGTCGAAGAACACGATCACCGGGTAGCCCTCCTCGGACTTCTCCCGGGCGCGTTGGAAGATCATGCGGATCTGGCGTTCGGTCTCCCCGACGTACTTGTTCAGCAGCTCCGGGCCCTTGACGTTGAGGAAGTAGCTGCGGGCCTCGCGGTCACCGCTGCGTTCGGCGACCCGTTGGGCGAGCGAGTTCGCCACCGCCTTGGCGATCATCGTCTTCCCGCACCCCGGGGGCCCGTACAGCAGGATCCCCTTGGGTGCCTGCAACTCGTGCTCGACGAACAGGTCTGCGTGCAGGTACGGCAACTCGATCGCGTCACGGATCGCCTCCACCTGCCCGGCGAGCCCGCCGATCGCCGAGTACGAGACGTCCGGGACCTCCTCGAGGACGAGCTGCTCGACCTCGGCCTTCGGGATCCGTTCGACGGCGGTGTTCGAGCGGGCATCGACGAGGAGGGAGTCCCCAGGCTTCAGCGGCATCGTGCGCAGCGGGGAAGCGAGGGAGACGATGCGTTCCTCGTCGGTGTGACCGAGCACCACGGCGCGGTCGTCGCCGATCCGCTCGGCCAGGGACATGACCTCGCCGCGGTCGTCGAAACCGCTGACGGCGACGATGTTCATCGCGTCGTTCAGCCGGACCTGCTGGCCGGGTGCCAGCGTGTCGGTCGACAGCTCCGGCGACAGCCCGACCTCGAGCTTCCGCCCGGCGGCGTACACGGTGGCGGTGCCGGCTTCGGCGTCGCCCTCGAGGAACACCCCGTAGGTCTGCGGCGGCGCCGAGAGCCGCTCGACCTCCTCGCGCAGCGCCGCCAGCTGCTCACGCGCCGAGCGGAGCACGCCGGAGAGGTGCTCGTTCTGGTCACGCGCCGAGGTCAACGCCGACCGTGTCTCCAGCAGTCGTTCCTCCAGGGCGCGGATCCGTGTCGGCGCCTCCGAGAGGCGGCGTCGGAGCAGATCGACCTCTTCGCGGAGGAACTTCAGCTCGGCGTGGACCTCGTCGGGGTCGTCGAACTCGGCGGCGAGGCCCTCGGACCCGACCGGCTGCAGGGCGTCACCGTCGTTGGGCAGCCCCCTCGGTTGGCGCTCCTCATCAGACGATTCGTGCCGCGGTCCCACCACGTGGCCTCCTCGCCTCGGCCGTCCGGGGCGGCCCAGCCACCCGCTGGCCTCTCGCCCGTCGACCGTGGTCACCGGACGCC
>SLDB01000278.1 GCA_007125475.1 Nitriliruptoraceae bacterium
GAGGCCGCAGACCCCGGACGAGCCGATCGCGACGGAGCCGGGTGCGGGACACCGGTTCACGAGGCAGCGGATCGCGGAACAGCGGATCGCGACGGAGCGCGTCACGACGAACCAGCTCACGACACCAGGAGGCTCGGGTGACGATCTTCCTCGCGTTGCTCGTCCTGGCCGTGGGCACGTTCGCCCTCAAGTCCGTCGGACCGTTCGCCGCCGCCGGACGCGAGCTGCCGCCGATGGTGGCACGGCTGACCGACCTACTGCCCGCCTCGCTGTTGGCGGCCCTGGTGGCGACCCAGACGTTCGCCGACGCAGCGAGCCTGACGATCGACGCCCGGGTGGTCGGGGTCGGGGCCGCCGCGATCGCGGTCGCGCTGCGTGCCCCGTTCGGGGTGGTCGTCCTCATCGGCGCCGGGGTGACGGCAGGGGTGCGACTCCTCGGCTGGGGGTGAACCCGGCAGGTGGTCGTCGCGGAGTCGACTACACGACGTCACGGGCCCACGCGGTCGCCAGGGCGTCGGCGTACTCGTTCCACCGGTTGCCGTCGTGTGCCCGGATCCACTCGATCCGCAGCTCCGGTCGCGTCCGCATCCGCTCGTACAACTCCCGGACGAGGTCGACGTTCTCCACCGGACCGGTCTTGCGACGCCAACCCCGGGCCGCCCACCCCTCGGCCCACTCGTTGATGGTGCGAACGGCGAGGTTGGAGTCGGTGTAGATCGTTGCGGGGACCCCCTCGGGGACGAGCTCGGTGGCGGCCAACAGCGCCTGCAACTCCATGCGGTTGTTCGTGGTATCCGGGGCGTGGCCGTGGTCCTCGGCGACGATCTCGCCGTCAACGACGTACACCGCCCCCCAGCCGCCGGGGCCCGGGTTCGGGATCGACGACCCGTCGGTGAACACCCCGGTGTCAGGTCCGTCGTGATACCGCTCGAGGACCTCGGTAGTGGTGAGGTGGGCCTCGGGTGAACCCTGACGCCCGGTACGACGGCGCCCACTGGCGGACTTGGGACGGCGCCGATCGGCGCCGGTGTCGGCGGTGCGCGCGGGCTCGGTGCGTCCGCCGCCGGCAGCTTCACCGCGGGCACGCCCGGGCCCGGTGCGTCCGCCGCCGGTCTGTTCGGTGTCGACGGGTGTGCCGTCGCTGCCGGTACGTCGTGCCCCACGGCGGTAGCACGCGGGGCACTCGGCGGGCACCCAGCCGGGGTACCTGGCGAGCAGGGCTTCGGGTGGAGTGAAGACCTCACCGCAACGCCGGCAGGTCGCGGTGACCGGACTCACGATCCACCGCCGGGCAGGTCACCACCGCCGCGTAGGTCACCGAGCGACGGGTCGCGAGGCATGGATCCGACGGCCGAGCCAGTCGGCAGCACGCCGAGCGGCGGGACACCAGGGCCTGGCCCGCCAACAGCCGACACGCCAATGAGCGACACGACGCTGGCTACGTCCTCAATCGCCCCGCGGTGGCGATTCGCTGCGTCGTCGACGTCGCGGCCGCACACCGGCGGCGAACTCACGGCAGCCGGCGCTCGACAGGCGTGAGGCGGGCGCCGAAGAGGTCCTTGGAGTAGCGCCCGGGCAGGCCCCGGTCGAGGAGGAACTCCGCCGGGTCGGCCTCGAGGTCGAAGCCGACGACGAGCTCGCAGCTGTCGCAGCGGTACTTGCCCAGGCCGGCGGACTCGCCGACCAGGTGTTGTTCGCCGTCGCAGCGCGTGCACGAACGCCGCGGCGCGATCTCGGCGACGGCGGTGGATCCGGAGGGGTTCGTCATCTCGTTCATGTGGAGCATGCTACCGGGCCGACCCACGATCACGCACGACACTCCCCCTGTTCGTGCGTCGCTGCGGCGCAGATCTTCCCCGAACCGCACCTGGATGCGGTGGTCTCACCGACCGGGAGCGGCCGTGGCGTCGGTGACCACCACGATCGTGTCACGGTCACGTCGGACGATCTCCAGCCGCCAGCCCTGTGGGCCGCGCGGGGGGCGCCCCACCTCCCGCCAGAAGCGTTCCGGATCGCGATCGGCGCCGTGAAGGACGACCTCGACCGGGTGCGGATCGGCGTCGCGCAGCCACCGTCGCACCGCCCCGGGTTGCGCGGAGAGCACCGCGACCACCGGACGGCACCGGTACCACGGCGACGGTGCCGGTGGGTCGGCACACGTCAGCAGGGCCCGATGGCGGGCGAGGCGGTGGGCACCGATCTCGGCACCGATGGCGTCGTGCAGACGGGCACGTACCGCCGCAGGCGCCACCACCACCAGGTGGCCGGCGACCTCGCCGACCTCGAGGAACGCCCGGTCGCCTCCCGCGGCACGGTGCTCACCCTCGGGCAGCAGCGTGGCGCTGGTCTCGTGCGGCCGGCGGCCGGCAGCGTCGCTGCCGCGCAATGCGCCGAACCACACGGTCGCTTCGACCAGATCGTCATGTGATTGCAGGTACTCCACCTCGGCGTCGATGGCACGATCCCCGGACGGTTCGGCACCCACGCTGTCGTCGCCGACGACGGGGCCGGTCGGCGGCTGGTGGGTGCCCGCGGCTCGGAGGCGCAATGCCGGATCGGACGGGTCCACCCCGGGGCTCACCGTCACACCGATGCCGGCGACGTGCCGGTGTGCCGCCAGGATCGCACCGACGGCAGGCTCGTGGTCGTCGAGGCGGTGTACGCGGCGCCCGGCGACCCGTCGTGACGGGTCCACGTGGACCAGCGCACCCTCGGGGACGGCGACGTCGAGGGCGTCTCCCACCACGACCCGGGCCGAGACCCCGGCGGCGTCGAGGTTGTGACGGCGCAGGGTGGCCCGGGCCGCATCCCGTTCGACACACGTGACGTCCAGCCCCGCCCGGGCGAGGGCGATCGCGTCGCCGCCCGCCCCGGAACACAGGTCCCAGACCTCGGTGCGCGTCACCGAGCCCGTCGCACGCCGGGCCGCGCGGGCGAACCGCTCGGCGCGCCACGCCGAGATCCGTGGGTCGCTGGCCTGTTCGAGGGTCTCGCGGGTGAACAGGAGGTGGTCACCTGCCGGCCATCGGCTCCGCCCGACCCGTGATCGACGGCGGGCAACCGCGGCGGTGACGGTGGCGGCCGCCTGCTCAGGTCGGACCCCTCGGCGGCGGAGCGAGGTCGCGACCGTGAGCTCGTCGTCCCCGTCGTCGAGGCGGCTGGTGACCTCGGCCACCAGCGACCGCCCGTTGTCGGAGGTCAGCCAGGTGGCGGTGAGGGTGTCCAGCTCCACGTGGCGTGGCCTTCGTCCGGTGCCGGGCCGGGTCGTCGTCGCACCTCGGCCGGGAGCCGCGTCGTGCGTTGCGGGCCCGGGAAACGGCGGTCGCAACGCTTGCGCCGTCTGGGCCGGGTGTCGTTGCGCGGGTGCCGTTGCGGTTCACACGGTGCGTGGTTGTCGGCCCTCGCTGCGGTGGTCGGCGTGCGCGGACGTGAGGCACCTGCGCACGCCGAAATCGGGGCCATCCTGTCAGCGTTTCGACGCGTCGGCACCCCTGAGTCGCGTCGGCACAGCGTTCCCGGATCACGGTGACGCTCCCGGTACCGTACGGCCATGGAACTGCTACGACTTGACCGACCTCTCGACGTCATCGGCGACGACCCGGCGCTGGTCATCGCCCTCGACGGCTGGACCGATGCCGGTGAGGGTGGGACCGTCGCCGCCGACGCGCTGCGCGACGCGTTCCCCCCGACACGGATCGGGGCGTTCCCCTCCGACGCGTTGTACGACTACCGCGATCGCCGGCCGTCGCTGACGATCAGCGAGGGCGTCCTCGGTGACCCCGACTGGCCCGAGCTCACGGTGGAACTGCTCGTGCCGGCCTCCGGGCCGCCACTGATCCTCGTCGGCGGGCCCGAACCCGACCTGTCGTGGCGCACCGTCGCCGCCGACCTCGTCGAGCTCGCCGTGACCGTCGGGGCCGGACGCTACGTCGGCCTCGGCAGTGTCCCGGGTCCGCTGCCGCACACCCGGCCGGTGCAGCTGCTGTGCACCTCCACCGACCGCGAACTGCAGGATCGGATCGGGCGCCCGCACGAGGACGTCGTCGTCCCGGCCTCCTGCCAGGTCGCGATCGAAGCCGAGCTCGCCCGTGCCGGGATCGAGACCCTGGGGTTGTGGGCCCGGATCCCCCACTACGTCGCCGGGGAGTACCCGGAGGCGGCCCGTGTCCTCCTCGAGCAGCTCTCCAGTCACCTCGGCACGCCGGTGGACCTCGCGATCTTCGACGAGGAGGTCGCCGAGAACCGGGCCCGTCTCGACGTCGCGGCCCAGGGCTCCGACGAGGTGCGCGAGCACGTCCAGCAGCTCGAGCAGCTCTACGACGCCGAGCGTGAAGCCGAGCGGCTCGCCACCACTACACGTCAACCCGAGGAACGGGCGATCACCGAGGAGCAGGTCCCCACCGCCGACGACCTCGCCGCCGAGATCGAGAGGTTCCTGCAGGGCCGGGCCGAGTGAGCGCGCGCGGCGAGGCTGCCGCGCCGCGGACCTCAGCGCCACGGACCGCAGCGACGCGGGGGGTGATCGTGGGCCTCGATGCGCTGCAGGCCAGAGCGACGCGGGGTGCGACCGTGCACCCGGATGCGCCGCGGTCACGGTGAGCCTGCTGATCGCCTACCTCGCGGTGTTCGTCCTGGCGGCGACGCCGTGGCTCGAGGTCCTCCTGGTCGTGCCGGCGGGGATCGTCGCCGGTCTGCCGGCGGTTCCCACCGTCGCGGTCGCCACCGTCGGCAACGTCGCGACGCTGATTCCGGTGGTGTACGCCGGCGACCGCATCCGCGCCTGGTGGCGCCGACGCCGGGGCCGCGACGTACCGGCCACCTCGGCCCGGTCGGGGCGTGCCGCACGCGTCTTCGACCGCTACGGCCTGCCGGGGCTCGCCCTGCTGGGGCCGTTGCTCACCGGGGTGCACGTCGCCGCGCTCGTCGGGATCGCCGCAGGCGCCCCCCGCCGGGCCAGCGTGGTGTGGCTCAGCGCCGGCGTCGCGGTGTGGGCCGCGATCGCCGCGGTGGCCACCGTGGTGGGTATCGACGCGTTCGTCGACACCGAACGTGTCCCCGACGTCGTCGACGGTCTCGGCGTGGGGTGATGCGGGAGGCCGCGCGCTGCTCCCGCGGCGGTCCGGGAAGTACGCGACGGCGGTCGGGGATGTCTCCGTCGGGGGTCCGGGCCGGATCCGACGTGGTCCGGGCCGGATCCGACGTGGTCCGGGATGGATCCGACGGCGCCCGGGACGGATCCGACGGCGGTCGGGAAGCCTGGCCGGGGGCTCAGCGCAGCCGTTCGACGATCCAGTCGACGCAGGCGGTGTAGGCCTCGAGGTCGGCGGCGTCGACGGCCGGGAACATCCCGATCCGCAGCTGGTTCCGCCCGAGCTTGCGGTAGCCGTCGGTATCGAGGATCCCGTTGGCCCGCAGCACCGCGTTGACCTCGTCGGCGGAGACCTCGTCATCGAGGTCGATCGTGGCCACCACGAGCGAGCGGGCGTCCTCGTCGGTGACGAACGGCGAGGCCCAGTCGCGCTGGTTCGCCCACCGGTAGACGTGCTCGGACTTGCGGCGCTGCTCGACCACCATCGCGTCGAGGTCCCCGAACCGCTCGAGCTGCCACTCGAGCTGCTCGGCGGCGAGGAAGATCGTCGAGACCGCCGGGGTGTTCGGCGTCTGCTGCTTCCGGCTGTTGTCCAGGGAGGTGGCGAGGTCCAGGAACGCCGGTACGTACCGCTCCGACGCCGCAAGCGAGCCGATCCGCCCGACCGCGGCCGGGGACAGCAACGTGACCGCGAGCCCGCCTTCGGAGGCGAACCCCTTCTGGAGGCTGAAGTAGTACGCGTCGACGTCGGCCACATCGACCGGGAGCCCCCCGGCACCCGAGGTCGCGTCGACCAGGACCAGGGCGTCGTCGTGCCGGGTGATCTCCTGCATCACCCCGGTGGAGGTCTCGTTGTGGGTGAAGGCCTGCACGTCGCAGTCATCGGCGGCCGAGGTCACCGGGCGGGTGCCCGGTGGCGACTCGACGACGTCGGATGCCTCGAGCCAGGGCGCCGAGTCGGTGACCTTGGCGAACTTGCTGCTGAACTCCCCGAAGCTGTAGTGACGGGCGCGCCGTTCGACGAGGCAGAACGCCGCCGAGTCCCAGAACGCCGTCGCCCCGCCGAGGGTGAGCAGCACCTCGTAGCCGTCCGGGAGCGCGAAGAACTCCCGGAGGCCGTTCTGCAGGCGTTGGACCTGGTCCTTCACCGGCGGCTGTCGGTGCGAGGTCCCCAGCAGGCCGTCGGCGACGGCGGCGAGGCGCTGGACGGCTTCGGGGCGGATCTTGCTCGGGCCGCACCCGAACCGCCCGTCGGC
>SLDB01000322.1 GCA_007125475.1 Nitriliruptoraceae bacterium
AGGCCCGGCACCTGTGCACGCTGCGGCCCCACACCTCACCCACCGGGTGCATCCGTGCACACCGGGTCGAGTTCGTGGCCCGCACGGCCGGCGTCGTCGGTGCCAGCGGCGCCGACCTCATCGACCGGCACCGCCACACGCGCAGACCCGCCGACCGAAGTCGTCGCACCAGCCGCGTAGACGTCGGTGCGCCACCCGGAACCCGGCCGGGTCCGCAGCCACTGACGGATGATCGGCCGGGCCCACAACGGTGTGCGGCCGCGGATGACCTGCGGCTGCGGCAACTCCCTGCGGTACCGGTAGGTGTCGATCGTCGCCTTCGACACCCCGGTCGCGTCCGCCACGTCCTCGACGGTCATCATCACCTGGACGTGCAGTTCCGGGGCCATCATCCCGACGACCAGGTCGCCGGCGTGTGGTCGCAACCCGCCACGGCGGCGCACCGCCAACTCGTGGGGTTCGACCGGTTCCCCCGCCAGCCACCGCTCCTCGGCGTCGCGCAACGGGCGGAAACCGCACAACCCGCCGATGCGCTCGTCACCGTCCTCGAGCACCAGCAGGTCGCCGATCGTGAGGTCGACGGCGCCGGGCACCTCGGCACCCCACGGGTAGCGCCATACGTCGTCGGCGCGCACGTACGTCGAGTTGCAACAGCGAAGAACGTCACTCATCCTGGTCCCCGGGCTTGTCGTCGAATCCCGGGAGTTTCCAGGGCACAGAGACCACCGGCCCTCCCGGGCCTGGGCGCTCTGTGCTGAACGCGTCGCGACGGAGACGATAACGACGCACGCGCCGGCCCGCAACGCCCGGCCGACCAGGCCGGAGACACCGCCGACACCTCCGTCGACGACGACGCCGGCGACGATGCCGGTGCGGCTACCGTCACCGCCGCGACCATCGCCGATCAGCCCGCGCCGCCGTGAGGTGGACCCGCACCGGGAGCCGACCGTGAGGGACGACCTGCTCCGCCTGCTCCGTGAGTTCACCGGGGCGATCCTCAACCCCTACGACCCCGGTGAACTGCTGCACCGGCTGACGTCGCACTCGATGGAGCTGCTCGACGCCTCCGGCGCCGGGATCATGCTGGAGAACCAGGACGGTGAGCTCTCGTTCGCCGCCGCCTCCGACGACCAGGTCCTCGCGATCGAGCTGCATCAGGAGCGGGTCCGCGAGGGGGTGTGCTTCGAGGCGTACCGGCAGAACCGCATGCTCGGGGTCGAGGACGTCACCGAGCTCTCCCGTCAATGGCCGGCGTACGCCGAACGTGTGCAGCACGCCGGGCTGCGTTCGGTGCTCGGCACACCGATGAACGCCTACGGGCGCACGATCGGGGTGATCAACATCTACCGGCAGGGGGATGCCCCCTGGTCGCCGGCCGACATCGAAGCCGCCGAGGTGATCGCGTCGGTCGGGGCCGGCTACATCGTCCACGCCAGCGAAATGCAGGCCCAGCACGACCTCACCGAGCAGTTGCAGGCCGCGATCGACACCCGCGACGTCATCGGTCAGGCCAAGGGCATCATCATGCACCGTGAGGCCGTCACCGACCGTGAGGCGTTCGAGATCCTGCGCACCACGTCGCAGCAGAGCAACCGCAAGCTCCGCGACGTCGCCCGGCTCGTGATCGACGACACGATCGAGGTGGCCACCGACCGGCGCCGACGGTGACGAACGTCGCCGACGGTGACGACCGGCGCAATGGTCACGATCAGCGCTACCCGAGGTTCACCGCACGCCAGGGCCGGTCCGTCGCCCGTGGGTCGACACCGTCGAGGACGTCCAGGACCCCGGTGGCGGCGTCGACCGCCATCCGTCGCAACGCCTGCTCGGTGAGGGCGGCGCTGTGGGGCGTGAGGACCGTGTTCGGGGCGGTGAGCAGCGGGTGACCGGCCGGTGGGGGCTCGTCGGAGAACACGTCCACCCCGGCACCGGCGATCACCCCGTCACGGAGCGCATCGGCGAGGGCGGCCTCGTCGACGACCCCGCCGCGCGCGGTCTGCAGCAGCACCGCGTGGGACGGCATCCGTGCCAGCTGTTCGACGCCGATGAGCCCCCGGGTGGCGTCGTTGAGCGGGACGTGGACGGTGACCGCGTCGCTGGTGGCCAGGAGTTCGTCGAGGCCGACTGGGCGGGCACCGACGGCGCTGATGGCGTCGTCGGAGAGGAACGGGTCGTGGCCGAGGACGTCGATGGCGAACCCGTCCCGCGCGATCGCCGCGACCCGGGCCCCGATCCGGCCGAGGCCGATCACCCCCAGCCGGCTGCCCCCGATCTCGGCACCGACGAGGCCGGCCCGCTCCCCGAAGGCGTCGTCACGCACCATCCGGTCGGCGACGGCGAGGTGGCGGCGCAACGAGAAGAGCAGCGCGAAGACGTGTTCGGCCACGGAGCGGTAGTTCGCCTCGGCGGTGATCAGCACCGGCACCTCGCGCTCGGCCGCGGCGAGGACGTCGATGTTGTCGTACCCGACGCCGTACCGCGCGATCACCCGGACCCGAGGCATCCCCTCCAGCAACGCGCGGTCCACCGTCAGCCCGCTGCGCACGATCACCGCGTCGCTACGCGCCAACGCCGAACCCAGCGGCTCGGCGTCGGCGCCGTAGGCGATCGCGAGCTCGGCACGGGACGCCAGGACGTCGAGGCCGTCGTCGTGGATCGCCTCCGGGAGGCAGACGACGGTCATCGCCGCATCAGCAGCTGCAGCACGTACCAGAACAGCAACGCGATCGAGGCGAACAGCGCCATCGACGCCGCGACCTCCCGATTCGGCGGGTACGAGCGGTAGATCGTCTGGGTCTCGTAGAGGATCGCGGCACCGGCGAACCCGATCATCGCCACCGAGAACCACGTCCCCAGGTTCGCGCCGAACAGCACCGACCCGACGATCAGCGCCAGCGCCAGCACCCCACCCCACATCAGCAGCGGACGGAGGAACGTGAAGTCGCGGCTGGAGCGGATCGCGATCGCCGAGAGCGCGGCGAACGCGAACAGCGAGATCTGCGCCGCCGTGGTGATCGTGCCCTCCAACTGCGGGGTGTTCGCGGCGATGTACAGCGGAGCCGCGAACAGCAACGCGTTCGCCGCGACCAGCAGGCCGTAGGCGGAGAACTGCGCCGCCGGGGTGCTGGCCCGTAGCCCGAGGCTGTTGGCCATCCACGAGACGATCATGAACCCACCGAGGATGATCAGCCAGTTGGTGGCGACGACGACCTCGGTGATCGCCGCGGCGATGCCCGTGGCGAACAGCACGTACTCGATCGCGATGAACCCGGCGATCCCGGCGATCAGCCGCAGGTACACCCGGGTCATGAACTGACTGCGCACCTGCGGCGGGTGCTCGGCGACGGGGCGCTCCATCGCGGGGGCGGGCATGCTCATCGAGGTTCCTCCTGGTGCGGCCTGGTGGTGGGCCGCAGCGGCCAGTGTGCCCGATCGGCTACGAACGCAGGCCCTGGTCGACCAACCACTCTTCGGCGACGAGGTCCGGGTCCTCGTTGTCGATCTCGACCCGGCGGTTGAGATCGATGAGCTCCTCGAGGGTGAGCGCGGCCGAGATGGCGTCGAGGACCTCACGGATCTCGTCGGTGAGGGCGTCGTCACGGATCACCGGGACGATGTTCTCCGACGGGATCAACCCACCGTCGTCATCGAGGACCACCCAGTCGTTCGCGGCGATCACGCCCATGCTGGTGAACAGTCGGGCGACGTCGATGTCGCCGTCCTGCAGCGCGGAGACGGTGAGCGGGCCACCCGGGTCGAGGTCGACCCACTCACTGAACTCCAGGCCGTAGACCCGCTCGTAGCCGGGGAGCCCGTCGGAGCGCTCCCGGGTCTCGGGGGCACCGCCGGCCACCAGTTCATCGGCGAACTCGACCAGCTGGGAGGTCGTGGTGACCCCACCGAGCTCGTCGGCGGTCTCGCGGGTGAGCACCAGCCCGTTGCGGTTCTCGGCCGAGGACGGCTCGAGCACCTGGATGTCGGGTCCGAGGCGGTCGCGTAGCTCGGTGACCAACGCGTCGGTCTCGGTCTCCTCGAGCGGGTCCTCGGCGAGGAAGTTCAGCAGCGACCCGGCGTACTCGGGGAGGAGGTCGATCTCGCCCTGCTGCAGGGCGGGGAAGTACACCTCGCGGGCACCGATGTTCGTGCTGGTGTCGACGTCGACGCCGATCTCCTCCAGCGCCAGCGCGTACATGTTGGCCAGCAGCACCGACTCCGGGAAGTTCGCCGAGCCGACGGTGAGTTCGTCACCGCCGTCACCGGAGCAGGCCGCCAGCACCAACCCGGCAGCGGCGGTGGCCACCAGGAGTCGCGACGGGCGGGTTCGACGGAGGTTCATGGCTGCTCCTGGATCGATCGGCGTGTTCGGGTCGGTCGGCGGGGTCAGTCGGCGGGGTCAGTCGGCGGGGTCAGTCGGCGGGGTCAGTCGGCGGGGGGCGAGCGATGGGCGTGGCGGTCGGGGCGCGTGTCGGTCGGCGGACGTGTCAGCGGGCAGGTGGATCGCCGGCGGATGGGGATCGGCAGGGCTCACGCGGCGGTCGAGGTCATCCGGGCCTCGGCGGCGGCGTCGGCGTTGGCACGTGCAAGCCCTTCGGAGACGACGAGCCGTTGGATGGCGGCGAGCACCGCCTCGACGGCGAGCGCCAGCAACGCCACCAGCAATGCCCCGGCGACGACCTGAGCGTAGTTCTGCACCGCGAGCCCGTTCACGATGTAGCGACCGAGGCCGCCGAGGCCGGGGAACGCCGCCAGGGTGGCGGTCGCCACGACCTGCACCGACGAGGTGCGCACGCCCGCCATGATCAGGGGCATCGCGACCGGGATCTCGACGTGGCGCAGCACCTGCCAGCCCCGCATCCCCATCCCCTCGGCGGCGTCGCGGACGGTGGCGTCGACCCCGCGCACCCCGGTGTAGGTGTTGGTCAGGATCGGGGGGATCGCGAACGCCACCAACGCGATCAGCACCGGCAGGAACCCGATCCCGGCCAGCACCACCACCAGGATGATCACCCCGAACGACGGCACCGCCCGGCCGACGTTGGCGACGTTCACCGCCAGCGCCCCACCACGGCCGGTGTGCCCGACCCACAACCCGATCGGCAACGCGATCATGATCGCCACCAGCGTCGAGGCGGCCGCGTACCCGAGGTGCTCGACGAGCCGGGCCGGAACGGAGTTCGACCCATCCCACTGGGCGGGGTCGGTGAACCAGGCCACGACGTCGGCGAACACCTCCATCAGCTCACCGTCCGCGTCCACGGCGTCAACGCCCGTTGCAACGCCAGCAGCAGCAGGTCGGCGGTGACCGCCAGCGCCACCGACAACACCAACCCGACGTACAGCGGTGTCGGGAAGCTGCGGTAGAAGCCGTCGAGGAAGAGCTGGCCGAGCCCCCCCTGACCTACCAGGGAGCTGACGGTGACCAGCCCGATCGTGGTCACCGTCGCGATCCGGATCCCGGCGAACACCACCGGGAGCGCCAACGGCAGCTCGACGTGCAGGATCCGCCGGACGCCACGGAACCCCATCGCGGTCGCGGCGTCACGCACCGCGGCCGGCACCCCCCGGAATCCCTCGACGATGTTCCGCAGCAGGATCAGCAGGGTGTAGACGGTGAGCGGGATCACCGCGGTCCAGATCGTCAACCCGGTGAACGCGATCAGGAGGACGAACAGGGCCAGCGACGGGATGGTGAACAGCAACCCCGTCACCGACAGCAACGGCCCGTACAACACCGGCCAGCGCACCGCAGCGAGCCCCAACGCCGAGGCGATCACGAACCCCAGGGCCACCGGGATCGACGTCAGCAGCAGGTGTTCGACGAACTGCTCGCCGATGTAGCCCGCGTTCCTTTCGATCCACGCCCAGTCGACGCCGGGCTGGCCGCCGGCCTGGGCGGTGACGGTGGGGACGGCTGACAGGCTCACCGCAGCAGCTCGGCGCTGAGGATCTCGTGGGTGACCACGCCCTCGTAGGTGCCCTGCGGCCCCAGCCGCACCGCCACCCCGACGCGTGAGGAGACCATGGCGTTGAGCGCGGCACGCAGGGAGTTCTCCGCGTACACGAACAGCCGCGGCTGCTGCAGGTCGAGCTCGCCGAGCCGGGCGGCGTCGCCGAGTTCGTCGACGGTGGCCCAGCCCACCAGGTGGCGGTCGTCGTCGACGACGACGACCCAGTCGGTGCCGTGCTCGGCCGCGACGCGCCCCGCGTCGGCGGCCGAGGCGTCGGCGCCGACCACCGGACCGGGGTCGGCGGTGACCTCGGAGACCTTGCGCAGGCTGAGTCGCTTCAACCCCCGCTCCTCGCCGAGGAAGTCGGCGACGAATGCGTTGGCGGGCTTGGCCAGCAGCTCGGCCGGGGTGGCGAACTGCTCCAGGACGCCACCGACGTTGAGGATCGCGATGCGGTCGCCCATCGCGATCGCCTCGTCGATGTCATGGGTGACGAACACGATCGTCTTGCGCACCTCGGCCTGCAGCCGGAGCATCTCCTGCTGCAGGCGGGCCCGCACGATCGGGTCGACGGCGCCGAACGGCTCGTCCATCAACAGGATCGGCGGGTCGACGGCGAGCGCCCGGGCGACACCGACGCGCTGCTGCTGGCCGCCGGAGAGCTGGTGCGGGTAGCGGTCGGCGACGACCGCGTCGAGTCCGACGAGCTCCATCAGCTCACGGGCCCGGCGGGTGGCCCGCTCCCGCTCCCACCCCAGCAACCGCGGCACCGTGGTGATGTTGTCGGTCACGGTCCGGTGCGGGAACAGGCCACCGGCCTGGATGACGTACCCGATCCCCCGGCGAAGCTCGTGGGGAGCGATCCTCAGGGCGTCCCGTCCGTCGACGAACAGCCGGCCGCTGGTCGGCTCGACCATGCGGTTGACCATGCGCAGCGTCGTCGTCTTGCCGCACCCGGAGGGTCCGACGAGGACGACGACCTCCCCCTCCGGGACGTCGAGGTCGAGCTCGGTGACCGCCGTCGTCCCGTCGGGGAACCGCTTCGTCACCTGCTCGAAGGTGATCATGTCCGACTCCCCTCGGCGGGTGTCTCCGGGCGGGTGTGCGCCGGCCTGGTGTGCACCGGCCTGGTGCACGCGGGCCTGGTGTGCGCCGGCCCGGTGTGCACCGGCCTGGTCCACTCCGGGCGGGCGCTCGCAGGGCGGGCGTGCGCAGGGCAGGTGTCCACAGCGCTCGGCGGGTGGTCGGTGACCATCCGGCACCCGGCGAACCCGGTGGCCCGCGACCCTATTCCGGCGACCACCGACCTGCCGCCACCCGTGGCACGCCCGTTGTTCACGGCGAGCCCGGCCGCCACCGCTCCCCGACCGGGACCGCGACGTCGAGCCGGTTGTCCGGCGGCGGCAGTGGGCAGCTGTAGGCGGGGTCGTAGGTGCACGAAGGGTGGTAGGCGAAGTTGAGATCGACCACCAGGCGGCCCTGGTCGTCGTCGCCGAGGTCGGCGCCCTTCGGTGTGTCGAGGAGGTAGCGGCCGGCGCCGTAGGTATCGACCCCGTTGGTGGCGTCGGCGAACGGCAGGAACACCCCGCCGGCGTAGTCGTCGAGCCACAGCACCTCGAGCCTCCCGACCGGGAGGGTCACCGCACCGATCACCTCGTAGGTGAACGCCTCGCCGGTGCCGGATCCCACCGTGAACCGCCGCGGGGTCACATCGGTGTCGACCTCGACGACGAACGCGTACGCCGGGTCGTACGCCGCCACCTCGAGGCCGCCGAAGCCCTGCCGGACCGATCGCGGCAGGGGCGTGCAGGGGTGGGTGGCGAACAACTCGTCGCGACCACGTCGCCAGAGATCATGGGCGGCCGCGGGGTCGGCGGCGTACCGACCCCGGACCCGGGAGTAGAGCTCGGCGACCCGCCGGCGCCAGTCCAACAGCTCCCAGCGGTCCGCACTCACGCGGCGCCCACCGGCTGCGGGGGCGTCGACGCCGCGGCCTGGCGAACGAGGCGGTGCACAACGGCGAGCTTCGCGATCACCGGGGCCGGGAGGACGAACGGGTAGAGGTCGTCGTCGGCGATGCTGCGGCTGACGGCGTTCAACGCGTAGCTCAACGGCAACCACGCGGCGACGAGGCCGGCGAAGTCGTCGGGATCGAGCTCGGCCGGCACCGACGTCAGCGGGGTCGCCACCGCCTCGGCGGGGCCGTCGACGCGCAACCCGTATGCCGCGGCGGTGTCGAGGACCGCCCGCAGGTGCAGGTAGTGCGCGAACGTCTCGGCGAAGTCCTCCGACGGGTGCATCGTGGCGTACTCGCTGACGTGGGTGTCGGCCCAGCCGGGCGGGGCGCCGTCGCGGTAGTGCCGCTCGAGTGCGGCGGCGTAGTCGGCACGTTCGTCACCGAAGTGCGACCGGACCTCGTCGACCTCGTTGGGGCCGACGAGGACGGTGAACTCGTAGTGGCCGATCTCGTGGCGGAAATGCCCGATCAGGGTGCGGTAGGGCTCGCTGAGCCGGGTGCGGATGCGCTCGCGGTGGACGTCGTCGGACTCAGCGAGATCGAGGGTGATCACCCCACCGGCGTGACCGGTGGTCACCGGCACCTCAGCACTCGTGAGGAGGTCGAACGCCACCCCGCGCCCGGTCACCGGATCGTGGGGCTCGAGGGTGAGTCCGAGGGTGAGGAGCTGGAACACCAGCCGGCGCTTGGAGGCCTCGGCGACCGCGAACTCGGCCAGCGCGTCACCGTCGCCGTCGGCGGGACGCGTCCGGGTGAGCCGGCAGCTCAGGCACCGGGCACCGCCGGGATCGGCGACCCAGTTGCACCCGGCGATCTCGGCGTTGGCGCAGCGGACCCGGGGGTCGACGACCGCGACGGGGCGCCCCCTCGACGGGTCGAACGCGAGCGGCGTGTCGCAGCCCAGGCAACGGGAGTTGTGAAAGAAGACCAGTCGGCGACAGGTCGGGCAGGCGAAGACGTTCAGGTCAGGGCCGTTCGCTGGGGTTCGAGGCTGCGCCCACCTCGGGGGCGGGGAGCATGCGTACCGTTCGGCGACGTGGACGTCGCGAACCCCCAGCGTGCCCTACCCCCGACCCGGACGCTGCCGACCCGGACACGGCCACCCGCCCCGGCGCCGCTGTCCGCCCCGAAACGGCCGCCGTCGCCCCGACGTCGACGTCGAGCCTCGCGTACTACCGTCATCGGGGTCCCGCTCCCCTGCACCCGCCCCGCGACGACGCCGAACGGGGCGGCAGGCGGCACCCCCGACGGGAGCGGAGGAGGCCGAGCCATCACCGAAGACCGCGACCACCTGCCGGCCGGAGACACCCCGGACGGCGACGCCGAACACCGCGACGCCGAAAACCGCGACGCCGAAAACCGCGACGCCGAGAACCGCGAGGCCGCGGACCGCGACCCCGAAGACGGTGACGCCGACGCCGTCGCCGCGCTGGACCGGTTCCTGCGACCCGAGGTCGTCGCCGTCGTCGGTGCCAGCCGGCGCCCGGGGACGATCGGGAACCTGGTGTTCCGCAACCTCATCGACGGCGAGTTCACCGGGGTCGCCTACCCCGTCAACCCCAACACCACCGCGATCCGTTCGGTGGCGGCCTACCCCAGCCTCGCGGCGTGCCCACGCACCCCCGACGTCGCGATCGTGTGCGTCCCCGCTCCGGCGGTGATCGCGGTGGTCGACGAAGCCGCCGATCTGGGGATCCGGGCGGTGTGCGTGATCTCCGCCGGGTTCGCCGAGGCCGGTGAGGAAGGCGCGGAACGGCAACGGCAACTCCTCTCCCGGGCGCGGGCCCGCGGGGTGCGCATCATCGGTCCCAACTGCATGGGCCTGCTCACCGGGAGCGACGACGTCCGGCTCAACGCCACGTTCTCCCGGCGGTTCCCCGACGCCGGGTCGATCGCGTTCGCCTCGCAGTCCGGGGCGCTGGGGCTGTCGGTCCTCGAACAGTTCGACCGTCTCGGGCTGGGGTTGAGCTCGTTCGTCTCCGTCGGGAACAAGGCGGACATCTCCGCGAACGACCTGCTGCTGTACTGGGACCGGGACCCCGACACCGACGTGATCCTGCTGTACCTGGAGTCGTTCGGGAACCCCATACGGTTCGGCCGGATCGCCCGCCGGATCTCCCGCCAAACCCCCATCGTCGCCGTGAAGGCCGGCCGGAGCACCTCGGGGCAGCGGGCGGCGGCCTCCCACACCGGTGCGCTGGCCGCCGGTGACCTCGCCGTCGACGCCCTGTTCGCCCAGACGGGCGTGATCCGCACCGACTCGTTGCACCAGATGCTGGGCGTCGCCGGGCTCCTGGCGACGCAGCCACCTCCTCAGGGGAAGCGCACCGCGATCCTCACCAACGGGGGCGGGCCGGGGATCCTCGCCGCCGACGCCTGCGAGGCGTTCGGCCTCACGCTGCCGGCGCTCTCCGACGATGTCCGCCGACACCTCGGCGAGTTCCTCGCCGCCGAGGCCGGCACCTCGAACCCGGTCGACATGATCGCCAGCGCCACCGCCGAGCAGTACGAGGAGGCCCTGCGGACCCTCCTGACCAGCGGCGAGGTCGACGCGGTGATGGTCGTGTTCATCCCCCCGATCCTCACCGACGTCGCCGACGTCGCCGACGCGATCGTCCGCGCGTGCGAGGGCGCGCCCGCCGAGGTCACCGTGACGGCGGTGTTCATGAACGACGACGGGGCCCACCACCGCCTGGCCACCGCCGGGGTGCCGTCGTACGCCTTCCCCGAGGAGGCGGCCCGCGCCCTCGCCCACGCCGCGCGCTGGAGCGAGTGGCGCAACAGCGACACCGGCACCGTGGTCCGCCCACCGTCGATCGATCGCGCTGAGGCGCGCCGCATCGTCGCCGCGTACCCACCAGGTGACGACGAGGGTGCCAGCGAGGTCGCCGCTACGGGCACGTCGCCGGAGGACCGCGGCCGGTGGATGGACACCGCGGACGCCGAACGCCTCCTCACCGCCTACGGCGTCCCGTTCGCCTCGTCGCACGTCGTGCACACGCCCGCCCAGGCCGCCGACGCCCAGCGTCGGATCGCGGCGCCGGTGGCGGTGAAGGTGGCCGCGGCGATCCACAAGCGCGACGTCGGGGGCGTCGTCGTGGACCGTGCCACCCCCGAGGAGGCCGCGGCCGCGGTCGAGGAGATCGAGGCGGCGCTGGAGCACGCCGGCCTGGCCGCCCACGCGGGCAGCTACCTCGTCCAGGAGATGGTCACCAGCGGCACCGAACTCCTCATCGGGGTGACGCACGACCCGGCGTTCGGCCCGCTGGTCATGGTGGGGCTCGGCGGCACCCTCGTCGAACTCCTCGGGGACGTCGCGGTCGGGATCGCGCCGCTCCGCGACGTCGACGTCGACCGCATGCTCGCCTCGCTGCGGTCCGGTCCGATCCTCACCGGGTACCGGGGCAGCCCGCCGCTGGCCGTCGACTCGCTGCGGGACCTCCTCCACCGCGTCAGCACACTGGTCGAGGACTTCCCCGAGGTCACCGACCTCGACCTGAACCCGGTGTTCCTGGACGAGGAGCGGGTCGTCGCCGTCGATGTGCGGTTGCGGCTGCACGGGACACCGGCGCCGACCCCGTCGCGCAGCCGCGCCTGACCCTCGACACCGGCGCCGACCCCGGCACGCCCCCGCCCGCGACGATCACCGGCAGGCCGCACCCCGGATCCGACGCGACCCGGACCCCGGCCGTACGTCGGCGTCGAGGTCAGGGCGAAGGTCCCGGTCCGGTAAGGGCGGCTCGGCCCTGGTTGCACACCGGCACAGTCGGCATGGTGAAGTCGAACGAACCGGCCAGACAAGAGCAAGACAGACAAAAGACAGACAAGACAGACAAGACAGCAGACACCAAAGGCACCGCACGCAAGTCGGCACCGGAACGCGGGGTCGTCGCCCCCGAACCCGGGCCACGTTGCGGCCTCCGCCCCTCCAGACAAGGAGCCACCATGGACCGCATCCTGGTCGGCGTCGACGGCTCACCGACCTCGCAGACCGCGCTCGCGTTCGCCGCGGGCGAGGCGCGGGCCCACGACGCCGAGCTCGTCGTCGCTCACGCCTACGAGGTCGACGTCCCCGTCCCACTGGCGACCGCACCCAGTCGCTCATACGTCGGTGACGAGTCCGACCTCGCCGCCCAACGCATGGGAACGTCACGGGCCGTCCCCGGCGACGAAGCCGAGCGGCGGCTGGCGACCCGGCGCCGCGAGGAGACCCACCGGCGCACCGGCTCGTGGGCCGAGGTCGCCGAGGCCGAGGCACGCGAAACCGTCGAAGCCATGCTCGCCGAGCTCGGCGACGCCCGGCCCGAGCGGGTCTCGATCGACCTGACCCGTGACGTGCACGCCGCCGAGATGCTCACCCGCGCCTCGGAGGACGCCGACCTCCTCGTCGTCGGCTCCCGTGGTCGCGGTGGGTTCCGCGGGCTGCTCCTCGGCTCCGTCTCCCAGCAGTGCGTGCACCACGCCCGCTGCCCGGTGGTGGTCATCCCCGCCACGTGACGGCGTTAGCGTCGGGCGGCGTCCCACGCCCCCGGGCGGCGCTCGTCGGCCACGCCGTCGACCTCGCCGTCGGCGTGGTCGATCCACAGCGCCTGCATCCCACCGAAGTACTCGGTCACGGGCACCTCGGTGGTGACCTCGTACCCGATCGCGGCCAGCTGGTCGGCCACCGACGACGACGGGGCCTGTTCGAACTCCAGGCGCCGGCCCTCGAGGTGGAACCGCGGCCGCTGAACCGCCTCCTGCACCGGGACGCCGTGATGCGCCCAGCCCAGCAGGACCTGGGCGGTGAGCAGCGGGATCCGCCGCCCGCCGGGGGTGCCGATCCCCAGCACCGGGTCGCCGTCGTCGACGACGATCGTGGGCGCGATGAAGCTCCGCGGCCGCTTGCCGGCGGCCGGACGGTTCACCGAGCCGGCCGTGGACGAGAAGTTCTTGAGCTGGTCGTTGAGGAAGAACCCGGAGATCGGCAGCCCACTCCCGAAGAAGTTGCTCAGGGTGTTGGTGGCCGAGACCATCACGCCGTCTTCGTCGACGACGACGAGGTGGGTGGTGTCGGACTCCGGGGAGATCGCCGGCTCACCGTCGGTGACGGGCGCGAACCCGTCGGCGGGGACCAGCCCGGCCAAGGCGTCGGTGTGCTCCCGCTCGACGATCTGCGGTAGGGGGACGTCCTCGACGTCGGGGTCGGCGACGAGCTCGGTGCGGTCGCTGAGCGCCAGCCGCCAGGCCTGGGCGACGAGGTGGTGCCACTCGGCGCCGTCCGGGTCGAGCTCGGCGACACCCAGCGCCTCGGCGATCTGCAGGATCTGGATCACGGTCGCCCCCGACGTCGGGGCGCCTCCGGAGATCACGTCCCGGTCGCCGAGGACCCCGCGGGTCGGGGTGACCTCGGCGACGGAGTAGTCCTCGAGGTCGGCGAGTTCGAGACCACTCACCGCGTCGGCGATCTCCTCGCCGATCCAGCCGCCGTAGACGACGTCGGGGCCGTCCTCCTGGATGGCTCGGAGCGCTTCGGCGTACTCGGGCTGCCGTAGCACCTCGCCGGCACCGATCGCGGCGCCGGCAGGGAACAGACGGGGGGCGAGGTGGATCGGCAACCGGGCCCCGGCCGCCCGGAGGCGGTCGTGGAGGTACTCGCCGACCTCGAACCCGTCCTCGGCGAGCCGTGCCGCCGGTTCGATGAGGTCGGCGATCTCGAGGCTGCCGTGCTCGTCGTGGACGTGGTCGAGGCCGGCGACGAACCCCGGGACACCGATGTTCGACGCCGGCACCTCGCCGCTGGCCGGCGCAACCTCGCGGTAGTCGTAGGCCTGCGGTTCTGCCCCCGGGGCCTGCAGCAGCAGCGACCCTCCCCCACCGGGGCCGGAACCGAACGGCTCGACGACCCCCAGCGCGTAGGACACCGCGACCGCGGCGTCGACGGCGTTCCCGCCCGCTTCGAGCACCGTCATCCCCACCTCGACGGCCAGTGGGTGGCTCGCGCTCACCCCGTAGGCGCCGAGCGTGGGTTCCTCCTCACCACCGCGGGCGGTGCCGTCGCCGGCGTCGTCCGCCGCCTCCCCGGCGGCGTCGTCAGCCGCGTCGTCGGCCGGGGACGTGGCCTCGCCACGCGCACGCAGCTCCAACGGCTCCCGCTCGCCGGGCGGGCCGTACTCGGCGTCGTCGACCTCGACGACGTCCTGGTCGAGGAGCTCGGCCCGTTCCTCGGCCAGTCGCGGTCGTTCGTACATCGCGACGAGGACGACACCGACGACCACGACGATGCTCAGGACGTAGTTCAGCCACCGGTCGGTCACGGGCCCTCCGTCAGGACGTGGCCGTGGTCGACCTCGGCGACGAGCCGACCGGCTTCGCGGCGCCAGTCGAGGCCGTCTCCCGCCAACCGCTGCAAGATCCGGGCCCGGCGGTAGGCCCCGGCCGGCGTCTCCAGCACGCTCGGGGTGGCCTGTTGGATGTAGGCGGGGATCAGCTCGATGCGGGCGTTGCCGTCGGGCCCCAGGGTGTAGGTGGCGATCGCCGTCTCCCGGGTCCGCGACCAACCCTGGTCGAACACGAAGTTGCCGAGGCTGAAGAACACCACCGTGTCGCCGATCAGCTCGACCGGCATCAGCACGTGTGGATGATGCCCGACGACGATGTCGGCGCCGGCGGCGGCGGCGAACCCGGCGAGCTCGCGTTGCCGTTGGCTGGGACCGACGTCGTACTCCTCACCGAAGTGCAGGTGGACGATGACCAGATCGGCGTCCTGGCGCGCCTGCTGGATCATCGGCCCGAACACGTCCGGCTCGGCGGCGAGCACCCCGCCCTGGAACGAACGGGCGACGAACCCGGCGACGTAGGCGTCGGTGAACGACAGCGTCGCCACTGTCACCCCACCGTGCTCCTGGAGGTCGGGTTCGACGGCGGCGTCGAGGTCGGTGCCGGCACCGGCGTGGGCGATCCCGACCTCGTCGAGGGCGGCGATGGTGTCCCGCAGCCCCGGGATCCCGTGGTCCATGGTGTGGTTGTTCGCCAGGCTGACGGTGGTGAACCCGGCGTCGGCCATCGCCTGCACCGCCCGGCGGTCGCTGGCGAGGTGGATGAGCTTGTCGGCCTCCGGCAGGTCGTCGCGGTCGCTGACGACCTGCTCGAGGTTGGCGCTGACGTAGTCGCCCTCGAGGAGGTGGGTGACGTCGGCGAGGATGGCGTCGTGGCCGTGACGTTCGGTGACCCGTTCGACGTGGCGGCCGAACATCACGTCACCGACCATCACGGCCCGGAACGCCGCCCCGCCGGCGTCCGTGCCCGGTGCCAAAGCGCCCGCCGTGACGGGGAGCGCCCCGGAGACGGCCTCTGCGGCGCGTTCGGCGCCGCCGGAACGGTCCCCACCGGTTGCGGCGCGTTCGGCGCCGCCGGAACGGTCCCCACCGGTTGCAGCGCGTTCGGCGCCCCCGGAACGGTCCCCACCGGCGGCGGCACGTTCGGCGCCGGCGGCGAGGTACGGGGCGGCGAGCACGACGACCAGGCACACCACCAACCCGAGTCCGGCGTGCCCGACGGCCCGGTCCCGGTCCCGGCGCAGCCGGCGTTGCAGCCGCCCACGTAGCCCCACCGGCTCGTCGGACGGGGCGGCGTCGGCGGTGTCGAGGGGATCGGGAGAGGTCATGCCAACGCGACCGAGACGCCGAAGACGATCAGGAACGTCACCCCGGAGAGCAGGACGGTGGAGAACACCGTGTGCGGCACGCCCTGGCGGTGGATCGCGTTCGCGATCAGACCGGGGACGATCACCCCGATCCCGCGGAACTCGTAGACGTGGAACGGCATCGCCGGGTAGAAGGCGTCGAAGACGAGCTTGCACAGGATCCCGACCCCGAGCATCGCGACGAACCGGCGACGGCCGTAGAGGATCACGAACCGGGAGACCCCGCGGTCGACGACCAGGAACGTCACGAAGCTGATCAGGAAGATCAGCGTGACGAACACGACCTGGTCGAAGACGAGGGCGAGGTAGCCGGGGACGACGAGTCCGGCCGGGATCACCCCGGTGCGTTCGGCGTACACCAGGCTGACGACCACGCCGATCACCAGCGAGAGGTAGAGCTCGGTCCCGAACATCTACGGCGCCTCTGAGGATGCGTGTTCGGCGACGGCCAGCGCGTCGAACCCGGCGACGAGCTCGGCTCCCCCGCCGTGCAGGTTGCCGACGCCCAGCACGACCCGGTCGGCCAGCAGCGGCCGCAACGCCTCGATCACGGTGTCGGCGTCGTCGCCGGTGTGGTCACGGACGTCGTCGACGGCGAGCAC
This sequence comes from Nitriliruptoraceae bacterium, assembly GCA_007125475.1. GTDB lineage: Bacteria > Actinomycetota > Nitriliruptoria > Nitriliruptorales > Nitriliruptoraceae > SLDB01. The sequence goes on from SLDB01000322.1 coordinate 16,252, forward strand.
CCCGGTGTCGACCGCCCGCAGCACCGACCGGGTGCCCCGCCCGGTGACCACCAGGGTCGCGATCGGCAGGCGCGGCAGGACCTCGTTGGCGAACTGCCGGGTGCGGGCGATCCGGTCGTCCCGGCAGTTCATCACCACGACCAGTCCGTCGGGGCGCACACCCCGGGCACGCACGTGCTCCCAGACGGCCAGCGTCGAGGTGGGATCGTTGGCGGGGAAGGCGTTCACGAACAGCGCCGGCTGCCACGGGTCGCCGACATCGAGGAGTCGGGTGGCGTAGGGATCGGGCGGCGCGGAACGCATCCCGGCCAGTGCCTCGTCGTCGGCGATCCCGAGGTGGCGGGTGACGGCCAGGACCTGGGCGACGTGCTCGGGCAGCACGAGGTGGTCGAACCCGGCCACCTCGTCGTCGGCGACGGCCTCGACGTCGGCGTGTACGACGGTGCAGCCACGCTGCCAGGCGACGCGCTCGAACGTCGCGAGGTGGTCACCGGGGGCGAGGACGACCACCCCGTCGCGCGGGACGGAGTCGGCGAGTACCTCGGCGACGTCGGCGACGGTGGGGCCCATCTCCTCGAGGTGGTCAGCGAGGGCGTTGGTGATCACCAGCAGGTTCGCGTCGAGGAGCTCCCGATGGAACGTGCGCTGGTACTCGGGGGTGACCGCCATGCACTCGGTGACGAGGGCGTCGACCCCGTCGGCGACGGCGCGCCGCACCAGGCCGCGCTGCTCACCGATGTTCGGTCCCTCGGGGCGCCGCCGGACGTCCTCGGCAACGGCGTCCCAGCCACGGATCAGCTGTGCGGCCGACCCGGTCGTCTTCCCCAGGCTCCGCCACCCCCCGGCGGTGAGCGCCCCGGTGAGCAGGCGGGTGACGGTGGACTTCCCCCGGCTGCCGTTCACGCTGATCCGCAGCGGGATCCCGGTGAGCCGGCGGCGGTGGCGGCGGCGTTCGACCGCACCGGCGGCGAACACCGTCAGCGCGAAGACGGTGGCGACGAGCAGCACGACGTCGTCGGACGTCCCCAGGTCGACCATGTCTCCCCAACCGGTGGCCGTGGCATCGACGGACGCCGATCCGTCCGTGGTGGGTACCACGCGGCGCGCCGGCCCGGCCGGGTGCACCGGTGCGACGACGACGCCGCGTCACCGGTGACAGCCTACGACGCCCTGCTGCCGGCGGCCGCACCGACGCCCGGCCATCGGTGCACCGCGGCGCACGTCCGCCGGCGTGGTCCGGTGGGCTCACGCCGTGCCGCGCTCCACCTCCAGGAGGCGGAGCCACACCTCGCTCATCGTCGGGAACGCCGGCACGGCGTGCCACAACTCGTCGAGGGTGATCTGGGAGACGACGGCGATCGTGGCCGCGTGGATCATCTCCCCGACCCCGGGCCCGGTGAAGGTGGCACCGACGACGGTGCGCCGGGCACGGTCGACGACGAGTTGTGCGGTGCCGGTGACGCCCTTGCCGAGGAGTGCGCCGCCCGCGGTGGCCCCGAGGCCGTGGGACAACAGCTGCACGTCGATCCCGCTCTCGGCGGCCGCCTCGGCGGTGAGCCCGACGGCGGCGACCTGCGGGTCGGTGTAGACCACGCGCACGACCGCGTCGTGGTCGGCGCGGGCACGGACGTCGTGGCCGGCGAGGTGGTCGCCGACCAGGCGTGCCTGGTACTTGCCGTGGTGGGTGAGCAGTGCCCGGCCGTTGACGTCGCCGACCGCATACAACCACCCGCCGTCGACCCCGACGGCGCGGAGCTGGTCGTCGGTGGTGATCGAGTGTCCGGGCTCGAGGCCGACGTGCTCGAGCCCGAGGTCGCCGGAGTTGGGACGACGACCCGTCGCCACCAGGATCTCGTCGGCTTCCAGGGCCGTGCCGTCGGCGAGGGTGAGGGTCACCGGACCGTCGCCGTCACGCTGGGCACCGACCGCCTGAGCCCCGACGTGCACGGTGATCCCGGAGGCCTCGAACGCCTCACGCAGCTGATCGCCGACGAACGGCTCCTCGGTGGCCAACAGGCGGTCGCCCATCTCCACGATCGTGACCTGTTCGGCCCCGAGCGACCGGAACGCCTGCGCCATCTCGACACCCACGACCCCGCCGCCGAGGACGAGGAGCCGTGGCGGGACCTCCTTGGCGGTGGTGGCGTCACGGCTGTCCCAGGCACCGACCTCACGCAGCCCGTCCACGGGCGGGATCGCCGCCGAGGTCCCGGTCGCCACCACGACGCCACGGCGTGCGGTGAGCCGACCCACCGAGCCGTCGGATGCGGTCACCGCGACGACGCGATCGCCCTCGATCCGGCCGTGGCCCCGGATCAGCGTGGTGCCGGTGGACTCGACCCAGTCCACCTGCCCCTGGTCGTCCCACTGAGAGGCGAACGCGTCCCGGGTCCGCAGCGTCGCCTCGGCGTCCACCTCGCCGGTGACGGCGGGTGCGGCGCCGGGGACCCGGCGTGCGGCGGCGAGTGCCTCGCCGGGACGGAGCAGCGCCTTCGACGGCATGCACGCCCAGTAGGAGCACTCACCGCCCACCAGTTCCCGTTCGATCAGCGCGACCTCGAGGTCGTGGTCCCGGGCGTAGGCGGCGACGTTCTCGCCGGCCGGGCCGCCGCCGATCACGATGACGTCGAACTCGTCGGTCATGGTTCCTCCTTCAGGGTCGTGCCGGGGCGTGGGCCGCCGGCCGAACGGGTTGCTGCCGGGTGCTGCCGGGTGACGCCGTGCTCCGGAGCCCTCTGGCGCGCTCGCCGGGTCGGTCCGGCCGCCGGAGAGGATCAGCCGCCGTCGAGGCGGGCGAGGAGCCGGGCGAAGAACCCGCGGGCCGGTGGCTCGTAGCCGTCCGGGAGCGCGCCCGGCACCTCCTCGGCGACGGTGCGCAGCACCTGGGGCGTCGAGGGGTTGACCAGGGCGACCCCGCCGATCCGTACGGTCGGGACGGTCTCGTTCCCGCCGGTGACGCTGCGGACGAACGCGGCGGCCTCGGCGTCCTGCCAGATGTCGATGGGTTCGAACACGAGCCCCGCGCGCTCCAGGCCGCGCAGAAGCTCCGAGCAGAACCCGCACCCGGGCCGCCAGTACACACGGACGACATCACCGCTGACGACGTCGTCGCTGATGACGTCGCCGCTCACGTCAGCGATCCGTACATGAGGACGACCACCAGCCCGTAGACGACGTGCCCGGCGATCAGGCCCATCGGCGTCATGGGCCCGTAGTTCTTGGCGAACAACCCTGGCTCGACGAGGTTCACCTCACCGCCGACGTCCTCGACGACCGCGCCGTCACCGGCGACCGGTGGGGGGTGCATGCGCGGATGCATCGCCCCCATCGCCACCATCATCACGCCGGCGACGACGCCGTGGGCCGCGCCGACGAGCACCCCGGTGAGGACGCCGACGTCGTCGAGGGCGGTGAACACCACCGCGTACGCCGACCCGAACACGAGCGTGCCCATCATCAGCACGTGGGTGAGCGTGCCGATCCGCTTCGCCGCCGTCTCGTCGCCGGTGAACATCGACCCCTGGATCAGCGCCATCGAAGGCATCCGTGTCACGCCCATCGCCGAGGCGGCCTGCATCATGGCCGTCATGGCCACCGTGCCAGCGAGCCCCGCGACGAGCGCGGCGAGGAAGTTGAACGTGATCATGTCGGACTCCGCTTTCGGGGGGGTGACGACGCTCCGGGGGTGACGACGCTCCGGGGGTGACGACGCTCCGGGGGTGACGACGCTCCGGGGGTGACGACGCTCCGGGGGTGACGACGCTCCGGGGGTG
>SLDB01000384.1 GCA_007125475.1 Nitriliruptoraceae bacterium
CACCGCGCGTGGGCGCCGGTCCCCGGTACGACCGGCGCGGCTGCGATGTCTCCGCCCCCCGACGAGCCCGACCCGGACGACCCGTTCACCGGGCACGAGGGCACCGTCAGCAGCGGGCCGTCCGCGGCTCGGTCGCCCGCCGGGGAACGGCGTGGGGTGGGGTGGGTGCGCCGGCTCACCAGGTCGTTGCCGACGCGCCTCGAGCAGACCCGCCGCGGCTCGCCGGCCGAGCCCGTGGGCGAGCCGCCCGAGGAGGCCGCGGAGGTTTCCGCGCCGGTCGCGCGCGAGCGGGGGCAACCGGACCGCCGAGCCGGGATCGTGAGTACCGGCTTCGCCGGACCGGACCCGCCCTACGAGGCTCTCGACCCGTCGACGTGCCTGCTGGCCGACGCGGAGTACCGGTTCTGGTTGGAGATCGGCCCGGAGTCGGCCACCCACTCGATCGACGAGCAGCCGGTCGCGCTGCCGGCGGACCTGCCGGCCCGCGCACGGCTCACCGTCGCACTCTCCTCCTACACCGGGGAGTTGGGGTTGCGAGCGAGCGCCACCCACGGGGTGCTGGAGCTCGCCGAAGGCGGCACCGCCGTCGTCGTCGAGCAGCCCGGCGGGGGATCCGTGGCCCCCGGAGATCGACGGTTGCGCTTCCCGGTCACCGCCCCCACGACGAGCGGACCGGCGCGGCTGCGGTGCGGCATCTACCACCGCGGGGTGCTGGTGCAGTCGCGGGTCGTCACCGCCGAGATCGTCACGGAGCCTGGCGGACCCCGCGTGGGGCGGCGCGCGCTCACCTCGGTCGTGGACTACCGCCTGTTCCGCACCCTGGACGCGGCACCCCTCGGCTCACTCAGCGAGCACCGGGCGAGCCTGCTGCTCAACGCCGACGGGGCGGGCACCCACGGGTTGCGCTTCGTCGCGATGGACGGCGACGACGTGATCACCCGGGACGTGGCCATCGGGGAGGGGGCCCTCGGTGACCAGATCCGTATGGCCCGCAGCGCCCTGCGACGGATCAGCTGGGGAAACACCGAGGAATGGGTCGAGGGCAGCACCTACCGCTACGGCTCGCCGCTGGACCAGGCGGCGTTCACCGCCGACCTGGTCACGCTGGCGTCGAACGGGGCCCGGTTCTTCCAACTCCTCGTGGAGGAGGTGGCCACGGCCCACCCCGATGCGTCGGGTCTCCCCGATCCGTACCTGGCCCGCGACCGGGTCGCCGAGGTGCTGCGCCGGCCCGGGAAGGTCCAGATCGCCCTGCAGCGCGGGCCCCGACACATCGTTCCGGCCGCGCTGGTGTACGACCACTGGCTCACCGACAGCGCGGCGACCGCCGACTACCGGTTGTGCGACGAGTACCTCGCGGCGGTGCGTGACGAGGTGCCGCTGGAGCAGGCGTCGTGTTTCCTCGGCGACTGTCCACAGGCGCAACCCGGCGCGGATCTCACCGTGGTCTGTCCCAGCGGGTTCTGGGGCTTCCGCCACGAGCTCGGGTTCCCGGTGACTCAGGGCGACGCCGCCGACGCCACCGAGGTGATCGCCGTGCACGGCGGCCCGGCGGTCTCGGTCGGGGTGTCGAGGGAGCTGGCCTCCGCCGCCACGCACGTCGCGGCGCTCCGGGGCCTGACGGGTGACCGCGACGGATGGCGGATCGCCGAGACCCGCCAGGAGTTCCTGGCCGGGATCGCCGCCGACGACCGTCACGTCGTCTACCTGTACTGCCACGGCGGCGTCGCGAACAACGTGCCCTACGTCCGGCTGGGCGAAGTCGGCGCCCGTCCGATCACCCGACTCGACCTCGCCAACGCGCGGGTGCGCTGGTCCACCACCCGACCCCTGGTCTTCCTCAACGGCTGCCACACCACCGCGCTCGACCCGGAGACCGCGATCGACTTCGTGCGGTTCTTCGTCGGGGCAGCGTTGGCGTCCGGGGTGATCGGCACGGAGATCACGATCTTCGAGGAACTCGGCGAAGCCTTCGGTGAACGGTTCATGCAGCGCTTCCTGGTGCCCGGCACCACGGTCGGCGCCGCCGTCCGGGGTGCCCGCCTCGACCTGCTGGCGGCCGGCAACCCGCTGGGGCTGGTCTACATCCCGTTCGCGCTGGCCGGGCTGCAGCTCGGGGTGGTCGACCCGGGCAGGTGAGCCCTCCCCCGGGCACGCCCGGTCACCCGTGGGGAGCCGATCCACCGTCGCCGCACCGGACCTCGTGTGCGACGATGGTCACAGCTTCACGGGGCGTGAGAGCGATGGCCACCGACGAGTACCTGAACTTCGATCTCTCCATCGAGACGGATGCCGGTGGCTACCTCGCGTCGGTGCGCGCCTCCCCGGGTGGTGACGCCTCCGAGCCGTTCGAGCCGCCGTTCACCCCCGAGGGGCTCGAGAACCTCGTCCTGAAGCTGGGACGCAGCCGGACGGTCGTGCGTCGTGTCGCCACCTCGCACGACAAGCTCGCGGAGCGTTTCGGCCGGGAGCTCTACGACGCGGTGCTGTCGGGCACCGTCGGGTTCGCGTTCCACAACAGCCTGCAGGAGGCCGAACGACAGGACAAGGGTCTGCGGCTGCGCCTCAACCTCGACCGTGCCCCCGAGCTCGCCGACGTGCCGTGGGAGTTGCTGTACTCCCCCACACTCCACCGCCCGCTCGCGCTGTCTACCCGCACCCCGATCGTGCGCTACATCGGTCTGCCGTTCGCCGCGAAGCCGCTCGCCGTCGAGGCGCCCCTGCGGGTACTGGCGGTCGTCGCCGCCCCCACCGACCTCGTCGACCTCGACACCGACGCGGAGGTCGCCCGGATCCACGACGCGACCGAGGACCTCGCCCGGGCCGGACTGGTGCACATCGACCGGCTCGAGCACGCGACCCTGATCGACCTCGTCCGGCACCTGGAGGCCGCGGAATGCCACGTGCTGCACTTCGTCGGGCACGGCGGCTACCAGGAGCAGGGCGATTCCGGCAGCGGGTTCCTGGCCTTCGAGAACGACGAAGGGCTGCACCAGCTCGTCCCCGGCGACCGGCTCGGCGTGCTGCTCAACGACCATGTCCCGCTGCGCCTGGCGGTGCTCAACGCCTGCGAAGGGGCGCGGACTTCACCGACCGAGCCGTTCGCGGGGGTCGCCCAGAGCCTGGTGCGCCAGGGCATCCCCGCCGTCATCGCGATGCAGTTCGAGGTCACCGACACGGCCGCGACCGTGTTCGGTCACGAGCTGTACCGGTCACTGGCGACCGGGAGCCCGATCGACAGGGCGACGGCGATCGCCCGCAAGGCGATGCTCGCCGGGAACCACGACGTCGAGTGGGCCACCCCGGTGCTGTACCTGCGCTCCACCAGCGGCCACCTCTTCGACGTCCACGGCGGTGCCCAGGCGCCGCCCGAGCCGATCGACACCGGACTGGTCGACGGGTACGAGGACGCGACAGCGGCCCTGGCCGCCTGGACGTCGACGCGGTCCCGGGGCGACCTCGAGGAAGCCGTGTCGCTGCTGGAGCAGGTGACGCGACGCCGACCGGACTACCGCGATGCCGGGGCGCTGCTGGCCGAGACGCGCGACGAACTGGTCCGCGTGCTGTACCGGGAGGCGGACGCGTCGATCGCCGGCGGGCGTCGCGCGGATGGGCTCTCCCTCCTCGACCGGATCGACGAACTCGATCCGGACCACGGCGATCCCGACGACCTGCGGCGCCGTGCTCACCTCGACGCCGAACGCGAGGAGTCACGGCCACCCGAGACCGAGGTCCTGCCGCCCGTCGGGCGGGGAGACGACGCCGTGGAGCACCCCCTACCGCCGACCGATCTCCGGTCGCCCGTCGAGCGGGACGACGACGCCGGCGCGCACCAACCAACGCCGCCCGACGTCACCCCGGTCGTGCCTCCTCGACCCCCACCACCGGTGGACGGCACGGTCGAGGTCGCTCGGCGGCGGTGGGTGAAGCCGGTGCTCGCCGCCGGCGCCCTGGTCGTGCTGGCAGGTGTCGCGCAGGAGTTGCTGGGTGGGAACGAGGTCGTCGCGGACACGGACTTCGCCGCGAGCCACGTGGCATCCCCCACGCTCGGGGGGGAGAACGCCTGGGCCGACGGACTCGAGCGGTACCCCACCCGACATCCGGCGGAGGGACGGGACGACGATCCGCACGTGTCCTCCGAGTGGGCACTGGCCTGGGACGAGGACCACCTCTATCTCGCCGTCGACGTCGTCGACGAACTCGTCGTGACGCCCTACGCCGACCGACCCCACCGGATCTACCGCGGCGACGGGATCAACTTCAACTTCGGGCGGCCACCCGACGGGCTCGCCGACGAAGCGCCCCTGCGCGACGACGACGTGCAGATCATGATCGGACCGGCGAGCGCTGACGCCGACACCGCCGTGGCCGGTGTTCAGTTCGCCAGCGGCGACGGGACCACCTGCCCGGACGGCCGGGTGTTCGCCGAGGGGCGCGACGCACCCGAGGTCACGGCGACCTCTCGAGCCACGGTCGACGGCTACCAGCTGGCCGCCGCCGTGCCGTGGTCGCTGCTGGGACACGAGCCCGAGGCGGACGGCGTCTACGGCATCATCTTCACGGTCGCCGACGTCGACGGCAGTGAACCCTTCGCCAGGCACGCCAGCCGCAGCAGCCACGCCGACCGGTTCGGCGCCAAGCACTGCCCGGCGCGGTGGCAGACCCTCGCGCTGGCGCCGGGCTGATCCCGGCGACCCGGAGCGACGGGTGGCGACGAGGACCTCGGGGGCAGCAGGCACGGCCGCCCCCGAGGCGGTGGCCGTCGCGGTTAGCGGCCGACCACCTTGACTTCGACGGTCACTTGGATCAGGTACGTGCCGTCGGGGATGAACGGATCGCCTTCCACTTCGTCGATGAACTCGATGTGGCAGGCGTCGGTGGCGTCGGTGACGCGCTTGCGCTCCACTCCCTCCTCGACCACCTCGGGATCGGTCGGGTCGGTGATGTCGGTGACCGTGAAGGCGAAGGAACGCGGGATCAGGGTGAGCTTCGTTCCCTGGACCTTGCCCGTACCCCAGTTGCCCATGTTGACGACTTCGATGACGACAGACCCCAGTTCGTCGCAAACCGCGGGGATCGCCTCGTAGTTCCTCGCCTGCGTCGGAGCGGCGGTTACCGGTCCCGCGAGCATGGACAGGACCATCACGACCGCGCACATCACTATTACGATCCTTTTCATGGTGCCTCCCGCGCCGATCACCTGGGCGGGCCCGGTTGGGTCCGGATCCGAGATCGGACACCCCGAGCATGAGCGGTTGCGGTGGGCTTGTCGTCGGAACCCCAGGTGCTGCGCGCGTGCCGTCCCGCGGCCGGTTTGATTGCGTCGCTGCCGCACGAGCTGCCGCCCGGGACGCGAACCGCTCGGGCATGGTGTGGGTCTCTCACCCGGGCGTCGTGGTGAGCGCCGCCCGCGCCAGCGCGATCCCCTCGGGGGTGACCGTGCCGGGCCAGCCGCCGTGCCGGTCGCGGTCGAACGCGCCGAGCTGGAGCAGCAGACGCACCTCGGCGGCGATCAGCCCGGTGCCGGCGCGACGACAGACCCGCGCACCGTCCCCGACCGCCCACCCCAACCCGGTGAGCAGTCGGGCCACCTCTACCCCGGCAGCGTCGGTCGAGCCTGTGGCCATCAGCGCGAGGAACAGCACACCCGCCTGCCACTCGGCATCCGACGCGTCGCGGCCGCTGAGGGGCAGCTCACCGGCCAGAAGCCACCACACCCCGACCGGGTCACCTGCCAGGGCGCGTCCCCGTCGGGTGGGGACCAGTCGGCCCGTGAATCTGCGCAGCAGCGGCAGCCGTTGAGCGGCGTCCCGCAGCAACAGCCGGCCGCCGTGTGCCTGCAGAATTCACCCTCCACCGCGTACGGGCAGGTGCAGGATCACGCGGGACCATCCGCTTCGACCGAGAGCTCGACCGCGTAGGGCACCGACCCGCGAACTGTCGCCCGCAGGCGCCCGCCCTCGATGGAGGTGGACTCGCCCCGGTCGCGCGGACGTGGCCGACGACACCCGCGCGCGGATCCCCGCTATGGGCGGTCTCCGCTCATCCACAACTCGCGGAAACGTCTGCGACTGGTACAGCAGGTTGCTGTACACTGGCTACGACTCGGGATGTACAGGAGGAGTGTCACATGGCGGAGGTTGGGGTCGCGCAGCTCCGTCGCGAGCTGAAGGATTGGCTCGACCGTGCGCAAGCCGGTGACGAGGTTGTGGTCACTGACCGTGGACGCCCCGTCGCCAGGCTCA
>SLDB01000342.1 GCA_007125475.1 Nitriliruptoraceae bacterium
CAGCTGTCGGCGGAGCCGGCGTACGCGGTGCGGATCTCGGCGACCAGCGACTCGTCGGAACCCGTGCCGGTGCTCATCGCAGCTCCCGGGCACCCTCGAGGGCGCGGGCCTGCCACCAGGCGAGCTCCTCGTCGTCGCCGAGGGCCTTCTCCCAGCCGAACTGCAGGAACGCGCCCAGCAGCGACAGCGTGCTCTGGCGGTGCCACCACGGCCCGGTGTCGATGCCGTGACGCTCGAGCGCCGCCCGGTAGCGCTCCACGGTGGCCTCCTTGGTCTCGGGCAGCCGCGCACGGTTGAGGCAGACGTACCAGGCCAGGTCGCTGCAACCCGGGGCGATGCCAGGCACGGCCCAGTCGAGGAGGATCGTGCGGCCGTCGGGGTGGCTGCCGAGGTTGCCGGCCTTCCAGTCGCCGTGCACCAAGGTCTGCGGGGTCGCCGCCAGGGCGGTGACGAGTGGGGTCGGCTCGTCGAACAGCGCGAACACGACCTCGGCGGCGCGTGGTGCACGCTGCTCGAGTCGGGCCCACCCCTCGGGAACGAGCTGCGTGGGGACCGGGTCGGTGCCGCCGCGGGCGCGCTCGGCTTCGGCCAGCTTCGGCCCGAAGAAGGTCAGCCGCCTCGTCAGCGGCAGCAGCCCGGTCGTGGCGTGGCGGCGACCCCAGAACGTGGCGTGCAGCGCTGCCATGTGGTCGATGAAGGCATCGTGCTGTTCGCAAGGGATCTCGGCGTCGCCCTCGGGCACCAGGTGTTCGCCGACGTCGCGCATCACCAGCACCGCGCCGCGACCGTCGGGCCGCTCGTCCCACGCGGCGGCGACCACCGTGTGGTCGATCGTGGGCGGCAGCAGGTCCAGCCAGCCGTCGCGCCACACCGCGACCGCCCGGTGGGCGAGATCGCCGGTCGCCCGCATCCCCCAGTCCTCGCTGCGGTGCAGGTACTTGAGGACGTAGGCCCGACCGTCGACCGTCACCCGCTCCAGGCGGGCCCCGGTCTTGCCGTCCGCGGCGGTCATCGGCTCGCCCGAGACACGGCGGCCGAACACCTCGGAGACCGACCCGGCGATGCGCCGGGCCTCGGCGGGGAGATCGACGGCCATCGTGCGGCTCCTGCGACGGTGACGCCGCGGCTTCACCCTACGGCGACGGTGGGGATCATGATGGCGATGTCCCCCGTGCCCGTCGGGGACCGGGGACATCGTCGTCGTTCACGGACGGATCAGAGGAGCCTCGGCGGCCATCCGCTCCTGCAGTTGCGGGTCCCAGACGCCGGCACAGAACATCGTCTGCTCCACGATGTCACCGTCGTCGAGGCGCAGCAGGTGCTGCTCGCGCACGACGGCGTCGCCGTGGTCGGGGTCCTGGCGCCACTCGAACTGGACCAGCAGGTCCCCGGACGCGGTTGGGACCGTGTCGAAGGTGGTGAAGCGTCCAGGGCCGGGGAGTCCACCGCCGGTGTGTTCGACCACGGCGTCGCGTCCCTGGACCTGGAAGCGCCAATTCGGCACGTGGGCGTCGAGGAGGACCTCGGGGTGGTACAGCCTCGCCAGTGCGGTCTGGTCGCCGGACTCGACCGCGGCGCGGTACCGCTCGGCGAGCGTCTCGGATGCGTGGGTGGTTGCGGACATGGGGTCACCTGCCTGTTCGTGGTCGGTTCGTGGTCCGGACGCTCCGGACGCCGGTCTCAGGGGCGGGCCTCGATCACCAGGTTGAACGGGGTCTGGGTGGCCAGACGCACACGGGTGAAGCCGGCGTCGGTGAGCACCGCGCGTAGTCGTGACTCGCCGGCCTGGGCGCCCAGCCCCATGGCCCCGTGCTGGGCCAGTGAGCTCGGGGTGCAAAGGAACACCGACCCGGCGTAGAACAGCCGGCTGATGGGATTGAGGTTGTCGGCCAGCTCGTCGCCGGCCTGCGGCTCGACGACCAGGAGCGTCCCGTCGTCTGCGAGTGCCTCGCGTGCGTGGGTGGCCGCGGCGACCGGGTCGCCCATGTCGTGCAGGCAGTCGAAGAAGCACACCAGGTCGTAGCCGCCACCGGGGAAGCTGTCGGCGGGTGCGACCTCGAATCCGACCCGGTCGCCGACTCCGGCTTCGGCGGCGCTCTTGGAGGCTGCTGCGATCGACTCGGCGTGGTAGTCGAAGCCCGTGAACCTCGACCCCGGGTAGGCCTGTGCGAGCACGACGGTGGACGCGCCGTGGCCGCAGCCGATGTCGGCCACCCGGGCACCGGCACGCAGCCGCTCCTGGACACCGTCGAGCGCGGGGATCCAGTCCTGCACGAGTTGGTGGCGATACAGCGGGGCGAAGAGCCGTTCGACGCCGCCGAACAGGCGCGGGTCGTGCTCGTGCCACCCGACCCCGTCACCGCTGCGGAACGCGTCGGCGACCCGGTCGACGCTCGCCCAGGCCGCGGCGATCACCGCGTAGATCCCCGGCAGGTAGGCCGGGCTGGCCGGGTCGGCCAACACCGCTGCGTGTTCGTCGGGGAGCTCGAAGGTGGTGTCCTCGGCGTGGTGGATGACGTAGCCGCCGGCGGCCTGATTGGCCAGCCACTCGGCCACGTAACGTTGGTGGGTGCCGGTGCGTTCGGCGAGCTCGGTCGCCGTCAGGCGACCCGCGCCGGCCATGGCTTCGTACAGGCCGAGCGCGTCGCCGAGGTAGCAGCACGCCGCCGATTCGGCCGCGGCCGCCTCACTCACCGCCAGGCCTTGGAACTCCTCCACCTTCGTCGGGTCCAGCTTGGTCAGATCGATACCCATCGGGGTGCTCCTCTCGTCGCGGAACGGGGTGTCGCTTCGGTGCCGGACCGGGCGGGCGCCCAGCCGGTCGATGTCGACGATGCCCCGTGCCGGTTGCGCCCCGGCGACCGCGCGGTGACGGCGACGCTTCCTACGTGTCACCGCGCGCCGGCCGGCTGCCCACCGGACGAGGGGAAGCCCCACCCGACCCCGGACGAACGGGCCGCCGGGTGACTCACCGCGTGGAGAGCTCGTCGAGCGTGGCCAGTGCCGTGTCCACGGTCTGTGCAGCGGTGAGCCGCCGCCCGCGATCGGCAGCGCGGAGCGCACGTGCTCGGCCGAGGCTCTCCTCGAGGTGTCCCCAGGCTGCCGCGAGCCGGTCGGCCTCGGTCCCGAACGTCGGGGGCGACGCGGCACTGACCGCTCCGTGGAGCACCGCGACCGACTCGCCCGGCTGCACGCGGGCGAGGAGCTCGACGAGGTTGCGCAGCGTGGTGAGCTGGTGTGTCCAGTCACCGAGTCGCCGCCAGTGGTCGACGGCCCGCCGGAACAGTCCCCGTGCCCGGTCGGTGTCGCCACGGCGCCCGCACAACGACGCGAGCGAGACCATTGCGGCACCTTCGGGGATCCGACTGTTGATCGTGCCGGCCGCCTCGATCGCCTCCTCCAGTATCGGTCCGGCCGCTGCCGGGTCGATGTCGAGGAGCGCTTCGCCGCGGCCGTACAGCGCCCAGGCGCGCATCGCGTGGTTCCCGGAGCGTTCAGCGGCGACGTGGAGCTCGGCGGCGTGCGACGCGGCGCTGGCCGCGTCGCCGCGATAGAGGTGGACCAGCACCCGGAGCAGGCCCGTCATGGCGCGGTAGTAGTCCTCGTCGAGCTCGTCGGCGAGGCGGGCTGCCCGGTCCACCGGCCCGAGGGCGTCATCGAGGCGGCCTTCGTACAGCGCGGTGGTGCCCAGTACGTGCAGCGCCCAGATCGCGGTGAGGCTGTCAGGTTCGGCCTCGGCGAGGGCGGTCTCGGCGTAGCGGCGGGAACGGTCGAGCTCGCCGCGGCGGGTCGCGCCCCGTGCCGCGGTGGCCAGCGCGGCCGGGTAGGACGGATGGGCCTGAGCCCCGGGGAGTCGCAGGGCCCGCTCGGTCCAGGTGATCATCTCGTCTCGCTGCTGGTGGCCGATGTAATCGCGCAGCGCGACCGGGAGCCGGAGGGCTCCGTCGACGTCACCGGTGGCGACCAGCCAGGCGTGGGCCATGCGCAGGTCGTCCACCACGGCGTCGACCTCCGCCAGGGCGTGTGCCTCGTCCGCACCGCGGGTCAGGGGGCCGTGCTCCTCGACGAACGCGACGAGGTGGGTGGCGTGGGCGCGCCGGTACCGCTCGACGTCGCCGTCCCGAGCCAGCCGGGCGGCGCCGTAGTCGCGGAGGCTGTCCAGCAGCCGGTAGCGGATCCGGTCGTCGGTGCGTTCGACCACCACCATGGACTTGTCCACGAGCTCGGCGAGCACCCCGGCGACCGTCTCCTCGGTGACGGGGCTGCCGGCACACACCCGCTCCGCCGCCGACAGGGGGAACGACCCCGCGAACACCGACAGCCGATCGAAGAGGCGGGCTTCCTCGTCGTCGAGGAGGTCGTAGGACCAGGCGACCACGGCCTGCAGCGTGCGGTGGCGGCCGTGTTCCCCGCGAGGCCCTCCGGTGAGGAGGTTGAAACGCTGATCGATCCGGTCGAGGAGGTCATCGGGGGTCATCGCCCGTATCCGCGCGGCCGCGAGCTCGATCGCCAGCGGGATCCCATCCAGCCGGCGGCACAGCTCGCCGACGGCCGCGACGTTGGCGTCGGTGAGCGCGAACCCGGGCTCGGCTGCCTGCGCCCGAACCACGAACAGCGCCCCTGCGGGGGCTGCGCCGACCTCGGCGACGCCGGCGCCGCTGTGCGGGACCGGTAGCGGCGCGACCTGCCAGACCTGCTCGCCGGGGAGTCGCAGTGGTTCGCGTGAGGTCGCCAGGACCGAGACGTTCGGGCACTGCTCGCGGATGGTCTCGACCAGTTGCGACGCCGCCGTCAGCAGGTGCTCGCAGTTGTCCAGCACCAACAGCATCCGACGGGTGCCCAGCGCCGCGAGGAGGGTCTCTTCGGCGGGACGGCCCCCCTGATGCTGGGCGTCGACCGCGTCGATGAGCGCCACCGCGAGGCTGTCGGGGTCGCGTACCCCCGCCAACGAGCACACCACGACCCCGTCGGGGAAGGCCGTGGCCGACACGGCGGTGACCTCCTCGGACAGCCGCGTCTTGCCCACACCACCCGCGCCGGTGAGCGTGACCACCGACGCATCGGTCACCAACGCGGTGACGGCGGCGACGTCCTCCTGTCGTCCGATCAGACCGGGCCGGCCGGTACCGGCTACCGACCCGCCTTCGCGTCGAGCGGGGTGTGCGCCCTCCCGAGGTTCCGGCACCGGGTCGCGAGCCGGGGGTGCGAGCACGGGGTCCTGGCGCAGGATCCGCTCGTGCAGTTGCTGCAGCTCGATCGAGGCGTCGATCCCGAGCTCGTCACCGAGCCGCTCCTGCAGGCGCCGGAAGGTCGCCAGGGCCTCCGCCGTATGGCCGCTGCGGTACAGCGCCAGCATCAGTTGCCCATGGGCTCGTTCGTCGAGCGGGCTGGCTCGCACCACGGCCTCGAGGTCACCGATCACCTCCCGGTGACCTCCCAGCACCAGTTTGGTGTCGATGCGTTCGGCGTCGGCGGTGTCACGCAACTGCTCGAGGCGTCGGGCCTCGTCGCGGACCAGGTCGTGGTCTCCGAGCTCACCGAACGCGGGGCCGTGCCACAGCCGCTGTGCCTCGTCCAGCAGCGCGAGCGCGGCCTCGGGCTCCGAGGCCCGGTTCCGCGCCCGGGTGACCAGTTCCTCGAAGCGGAACGCGTCCACGGTGCAGGCGTCGACGTCGATGCGGTAACCGTCGGGGGTGGTCGCGATCGCGCCCGCCCCCGCCGACTCCAGGGCCGTCAGCGACGCCCGCAGCCGCGAGACGTAGGTCTGCAGCGTCTTGTGCGCCTTGACGGGGGGAGTGGTGCCCCACAGCCCGTCGATGAGGCGGCCGGTTCCGACGACCTCGCCGCCGGCGGCCACCAGCCCGGCCAGGATCGTGCGCTGCCGTTCGCTGCCGAGCGCCACCCGCCGCCCGTGGGCAGCAACCTCCACCGGCCCGAGTACGCACACCCGCATGCGGTCACCCTACGACCGGACGGGCGCCGGGGGAACCGGCAGCCGTCAGGCGGTCGTTCGTGTGCGGTGCACGGCGCGGGTGACGCTGACGCGCGCGCGTTCGGCGGCCTCGCCGGTCGGACGGCCGCGGCCGGCTTCACCGACATCGAGCTGAGCGCGGCGAGCGTGGTCTTCGAGTTCGGCTCGCCGGCCGAGGCCACCCGGTTCCTGCGCGACTGCGCCCCGCCGGTGACCGCGTTGGTGGAGGCCGAGCCGCAGGGGGTGCAGGAGCAGGTGTGGCAGCGG
>SLDB01000081.1 GCA_007125475.1 Nitriliruptoraceae bacterium
CGGATCGCCGGCGTCCTCGTACCACAGCAGCTCGAAGGGTTCGAGCATCTCGGCGTAGGCCAGCGCGGTGCGGTGGTCGAGGCTGCCGCTGGCGTCGACGGCGAGGCGTCCGGGGCCGTCGACGACCTCGCTGGCGGCCGCGACGCGTTCACGATCCAGCGCCAGGTCGGCACCGATCTTCATCTTGACGTGTTCGGCCCCGAGTTCGCGGTAGCCGCGGAGCTCGTCGGCGAGGCCCTCCGGTCCACGTTCGTCGTAGTACCCGCCGGCGGCGTAGACCCACACGTCCTCGGTGACGGTGCCGTCACCGAACCGGTCGGCGAACAGCTGCGCCAGCGAGGTGTCGGCGAGCTTGGCAGCCAGGTCCCACACCGCGACGTCGACAGCGGAGATCGCCACGGATCGGTCGCCGTGGCCCCCTGGCTTCTCCCCGGTGCGCATCACCGCGTTCACGCGTGGTGGATCGATGATCCCGGTGTCCGGATCGAGGAGGGTGTCGGGTTCCGCGGCGAGGATCCGAGGCACGACGCGGTCGCGGGTGAGCTCACCCTGCGCGTACCGACCGGCGGAGGCGTACCCGTACCCGGTCACCGGACGGCCGTCACGAACGACGTCCGACTCGACCGCGACGACCGAGGTCGTCATCCGGGAGAAGTCGATGTAGGCGTTGCGGATCGCCGCGGCCAGGTTCACCGTGCGCTCGCGGACGTCCCGGATCTTCACGATGCCTCCTGTGGGGGCTCGCACCCCGCTACGTACGCGCCCGTGTGCTACTCGCCCCGGTACTCCTGGTTGTCGCGGCGTTCGTCCCACGCCTTCGCCGACTCACGGAAGTCCTGGGAGAGGTGCAACGGGAACGCGGCCTTCAGCAGTGGCTGGTCCGCCTCGTGCTTCTCCATGTACCAGCGGCGTGCCCGCGCAGCGGCTCGGATCGCCAACGGCGGGTTCGCCGCGATCTTGTCGGCGTACTCCTCGGCCCGGGAGAGGTGTTCGCCGTCGTCGACCGAGGCGGTGATGAGGTTGTACTCCGCCGCCTCACGACCCGAGAAGTAGCGGCCGGTGAACACCACCTCGTCAGCGAACGCTCCGCCTCCCCGGTGCTGCATCAGTGCCCAGTACCTCGCCGAGAGCAGCCCCCGCGGAGTCTCGGTGATCTGCATCTGCGTGTCGTGGGTGGCGACGGCGATCTCGCACTCCAGCAGCAGGCCGACCGCCATCCCCAGCACGTAGCCGTGCGCGGCGGCCACCACCGGCTTGAAGTTGGTCTGGTCGTACAGCAGACCGTGACCACGGGCGTCACGGGCCTCCGGGCTCCCGAACCGCTCCAGCTCCTCTCGGGGCCGCAGTTGGCGTTGACGGACGTCGGCTCCCGACGAGAACGCCCGGCCCTCACCGTGGATGATCCCGACCTGGGCGTCCTCGTCGAGGTCGAATTCCTCCAGGGCGGCGCGCAGCGCCCGGACCTGATCGTCGTTGAAGGCGTTCAGCGTCCTGGGGCGGTTCAGGGTGATCCAGCCGATCTTGCCCCGGCGTTCGTAGTCGACGCGGGCTTCGTCGCTCATGTTCCCTCCCATGTCCTTCAGCCGGGCGCGGTCGGCCGGCCGGTCGGTGCCTCTCCGAATCCGAGGCTAGCCGCACGGGCCGACGTCCTACCCTGGTCACCACGCGCCGGTGCGAACCCGGCGGCGCCGGTCCAGCCGGTCGGCGCCCGTCCGACCGGTCGGCGCAGCAGTGGACGGTGGCCCCGGGCAACGATCAGGGAGGGTGGAGATGACCGACGAACCGCTGGTGAGGGTCGACGACGAGGGTCCGGTGCGTTGGCTGACGCTGAACCGGCCCCAGTCCCGGAACCCGTTGTCGTTGGCGATGATCTCCTCGTTGCACTCGCACCTCGACGCCGCCCGCGAGGACGACACGGTCCGGGCCATCGTCGTGCGTGGTGACGGCCCGGCGTTCAGCGCCGGTCACGACCTGCGTGAGGTCCGCGAGCACCGCAGCGACGCGGACGGCGGTGTGGCGTTCTTCGAGAAGTTGATGGCCGCGTGCAGTGAGATGATGTCGGCGATCGTGCATCACCCCCAGCCGGTGATCGCGTGCGTCGACGGCGTCGCCACCGCCGCTGGTGCCCAGCTGGTTGCCTCGTGCGACCTGGCGTACGCCGCGAACGGCTCCCGGTTCGCGACGCCGGGGGTGAACATCGGCCTGTTCTGCTCCACCCCGATGGTGGCGCTGACCCGGAACGTCCACGCCAAGCACGCGATGGAGATGCTGCTGACCGG
The DNA here is from genome assembly GCA_007125475.1 of Nitriliruptoraceae bacterium. GTDB lineage: Bacteria > Actinomycetota > Nitriliruptoria > Nitriliruptorales > Nitriliruptoraceae > SLDB01. The sequence continues at coordinate 2,280 of SLDB01000081.1, forward strand.
CGAGCTCATCGGGGTCGAGCGCGCCGTCGAGATCGGTCTGATCAACCGTGCGCTGCCGACCGACGAACTCGAGGAGGAGGTCGCCGGCGTCGCCGAGGTGATCGCCGGCAAGTCGATGCACACCCTCAAGGTCGGGAAGGAGGCGTTCTACCGTCAGCGCGAGCTCGGACTCGACGACGCCTACGCCTACACCAGCCGGGTGATGGTGCAGAACCTGTTGGCCGACGACGCCGACGAAGGGATCTCGGCGTTCATCGAGAAGCGGGCCCCGCAGTGGCGTGACCGGTGAAGCAGGCCTGAACCCGGCCGGCGCGGCGGCCACGACGGGCACGTCAGGCGGCGTTCGCACGGGCGATCCGGCGCGTGGCGTCCGTCGTCCTGGCATCCTCGCCGATCGACGACGGCCTGGAGGAGTCGGTGGAGGAACTCGCGGCGCACCCGCTGCACCGGCTCTTCGCCGCGGAGTCGATCGCGGTGATCGGTGCCTCGGCGGACCCGGCCCGCATCGGTGGTCGCCCCATCGAGTTCCTCCGGCAAGCGGGGTTCGCCGGCCGGATCCATCCGGTGAACCCCCGGCATGAGGTGATCCAGGGGTTGGCGGCGTATCCCACGATCTCGGCCGTGCCGGACGTCGTCGACGTGGCGATCATCGCGGTCGACGCGGCGCAGGCTGTCGACGTGGTCGAGGAGTGTGGTCGGTGCGGCGTCGGGTTCGCCGTGATGTTCACCGCCGGGTTCGCCGAGGTCGGCGGCGACGGCGTCGTCCTGCAGCAGCAGCTGCGTGAGGTCGCCGAGCGTGTCGGGATCCGGGTCGTCGGGCCGAACTCGATCGGGTTCGCCAGCTCTCCGTCCCGGATCGTCGGCTCGTTCGGTTCGGCGTGGGTTCGACCGGGTTCCCTGCCGCTGGCCGAGGGGTCCGTGTCGTTCGTCACCCACTCGGGGGCGTTCGGGGTGTTCATCTACGCGATGGCGCAGGACTCCGGGGTCGCCTTCCGGCACTTCGCGAACCTCGGCAACGAGGTCGATGTCAGCTTCACCGAGGCCTTGGACTACATGGTCGCCGATCCGGGCGTGAAGGCGGTGGGCGGCTACATCGAAGGGATCGATGACGGTGACCACTTCGCCGAGGTCGCCCATCGGGCCAACCATCTCGGCAAACCGCTGGTGATGTTGAAGGTCGGGCGCTCGGCACGGTCGCGTCAGGCCGCCGCGAGCCACACGGCGTCGCTCACGGGCGAGGACGCCGTCTACCAGGCGGTGTTCGACGAGTGCAACGTCATCCGGGTCGAGGGCGTCCAGCACCTCCTCGACATCCTCGCGCTGTGCCAGCACGGCTTCGCCCACCCCGCCGACGGGTCGGCAGGTGCGCGGGCTCGTGGTGTCGATGCGGTCGGGGCGCCGGCGGAGGTGGCGGATGGTGGCGTCGGGGCGCCGGCGGAGGTGGCGGATGGTGGCGTCGGGGCGCCGGCGGAGGTGGGTGGTGGTGTCGAGCCCGCTGGGGTGTCGTTGAGCATGGCCGGTGGCGGCACCGGTCGCGGCGTGGCTACCGGTCACGAGGCGGGGATCGGGATGTTGAGCATCTCCGGGGGTGCCGGGGTCTGGGCCGTGGACCAGATCGAGCGACTCGGTCTGCGTGTCGCCGATTTCGATGCGACGACGATCGACCGCCTCGACGAGCTGCTGCCGGCGTTCGGGTCCTCCAACAACCCCGTCGACGCCACCGCCCAACTCGTGAACCAGCCGGAGATGCTGGCCGGGGTGCTCGAGACGATCATGGCCGATACGGATGTCGGCCTCACCCTGGTACTGATGGGGCTGCAGGAGTCTTCCGGTGGGCGCCTCGCTCGGGATGTCGTCGACGTCGCCCGCACCGCGGGGGCGCCGATCGTCGTGGGATGGGTCGGCGGACCGGCGGTGGTCTACGAGGTGTTCGCGGACGCCGGTATCCCCGTGTTCCCCGATTTCACCCGGGCGCTCGAGGCGATCGCGGCCGTCAACGGCTACGTGCGACGCCGGCGACGCCTCGCCGAAGCCAGCGGTGCGGTCGACGGCCCGTGGCGCACTCCCGCCCCACCGGGTGGCGATGCGCCCATGGCCTCCACCGCAGGAGGGTCCGTGGCCTCCACCGCAGGAGCGTCCGGCGTGGTGCACGCCGACGCCCTCGCCGAGCACGATGCGAAGCGACGGCTCGCACGACACGGCCTCCCGGTTCCCACGTTGCAGGTCGTCACGTCAGCGGACGAGGCGGTCGCCGCCGCTGTCGAACTCGGCGACCCGGTGGTGGTGAAGGCCGCCGCTCACGGCCGGATCCTGCACAAGACCGACCTGGGCGTGCTCCGCGCCGGGGTGACCGGCGACGCCGCGGTGCGTACGGCCTACGACGAGGTGGCCGCGCAGGCCCGTGCGCGTATCGGCGCAGACGCGAGCGTGTTCGTCGAGTCACAGGCTCCGGACGGTGTGGAGATGATCGTGACGCTGTTGCGCGACGACGTCTTCGGCCCCTACCTCGTCGTCGGGCTCGGCGGCGAGCTCGTCGAGATCATCGGGGAAGCCGGCCTCCACCGGGCACCGGCGACCGCAGCGCAGGTCGCCCGGCTCCTCGACGACCACCCGCGGATCCGGCACCTGCTGGGCGGTGTTCGTGGCCGGCCTCCCGCCGACGTGTCGGCGTTCATCGACCTCGTCGTGGGCCTGGGGGGGCTCGCGGCGGCACCGGGCGGCTCGGAGATCGACCAGATCGAGTGCAACCCGGTCCGTGTCCATACCGAGGGGTCGGGCGCCACCATCCTCGACGTCGTCTGGACCCGACGGGACGCGTGATCGTCGTGGGCGCCGCGTCGTAGCTGGTGCGGGAGTGGCGGTTCGGTGCGCTACTGGTCCTGCCGCGCTACTGGTCCTGCCGCGCGACGAGTCGTGCCGCGCCAACGGTCCTGCCGCGCCAACGGATCTGCCGTGCTTCTGCGACCGGATGCCGCAGGCCACGAACACTCGGCGTTGCCGAAGCCCGGAGAACGGATCAGGCGAGTCCTCGGACTCGAGCACGCCAGTCCTCCGTCGGTACGACGTCGGCTCGCTGAGTGGGTGGAGGGCGCCGGTTCTCTGGCCGGGAGGGCGACGTCAGACCGCTGAGATCGGGTGACCCCGCCCTCAGATCGGACGACGCCCGCACGACGTCGTCCGTGGAGGGTTCAACGGATCGTCCGGCGGGAGGTGATCACCCCGGTGTCGAACCCGGCGAGGTGCAGTCCACCGGCGAACCGTGCGTGTTCGATCTTCAAGCAGCGGTCCATCACGACGTCCATCCCGGCTTCGTGACCGCGACGCGCGACGTCGTCGTTCCACAGGCCGAGTTGCACCCAGAACGTCGACGCACCTGCGGCGATCGCCTCGTCGAGGACGCCGTCGAGTTGGCTGGGGCGACGGAAGACGTCCACGAGGTCGGGGGTGACCGGCAGGTCGGTGACGGAGGGGTACATCCGGTGTCCAAGAACCTCGCCGCCGCGAGGGTTGACGAAGTAGACGTCGAACTCCGTGCTCGCGAGGAGGTAGGTGGCGACGAAGTAGCTCGGCCGCGCCGGGTTCGACGAAGCTCCGACCATCGCCACCGTCCGTGTGCGGCGCAGGATCGCCAGTCGTTCACGTGCCGTGGGGGGCGTCCATCCGCCCGGGTCGCCGATCACCGCACCGGCAGGTGGCGTCGAACCCCGGCCGTCGGCCGCGGGCTGAGGGTCGTCGGGTGTGTCGGATCCGTGGCGGTCTGCCGGCGCCCGGTCGTCGCGCCCCGGCACCTTGCCCGAGTCGTGCCCGCCTCCGGTTCCGTGTCCGGTCCCGATCTCGGCCCCGTCTCCGGTTCCGTGTTCGGTTCCGTGTTCGGTTCCGTGTTCGGTTCCGTGTTCGGTCATGTGGTCACCGCCTGGTCGAGTGCCTGATCGAG
>SLDB01000311.1 GCA_007125475.1 Nitriliruptoraceae bacterium
GCCGCCCACCCCGGCGACGTCCGCGACGCGGTGTGAGCCACTGATGCCGACACCGCCACCGCCACCTCCGCACCTGCCGTCGCACGGACCGCCTCCGGATCCACGCGATCACGCACCCCGACCGACCGGTGCGGGGCCGGACACCGAGGCCTCCGTCGCCACGTTCGCGACCCCGCGCCGCCTGCACCCCGCCTCGGTCCTCCTCGGGGTCCCGCTGGTCCAGCTCGTCCAGGCACTCATCCTGCCGGTGTTCGCCACCGTCGCGGCCGGCCGCGGCTTCACGCTCGGACTCCTGGTGATCATCGGTGTCGTCGGCCTGGTGGCACGCATCCTCGACTGGCACTACCGGTCGTTCTCGTTCGACGGCGAGGTCCTCCGCCTGGAGCACGGCGTGCTCAGCCGCAACCACCGCTCGTTGGACGTCGCCCGGATCCAGCAGGTCGAGATCCGGCGCGGTGCGGTGCAGCGGCTGTTCGGCCTGGCGGCGATCCGGGTCGAGACCGCGGGGGGAGCCAGCGAACCGGAGGTGGAGCTGCGGGTGCTGCACGAGGACGACGCCGTGGCGCTGCGCGCGGCCGTCCGTGCCAGCAAGCGACGGGTCGACACAGGCGGGGAGTCCGGATCCGACGATGCGGCGGCACCGACGGAGGAACACCAGATCCTGGCCGTGCCGATGCGCCACGTGGTGGTCGGCTCGGTCACCGGTGCCCGCCTCCTGGTCCTGCCGGCGCTCCTGGGTGGTGCGCTGCAACTCGTCGGTCAGCAGATCGGGGCGTTCGCCGACGAGGTGACCCGGTTCCTCCTCGCCGACGACGGGGTGCTCCCGGGCTTCACCGAGGCGCCCGAGTGGTCACTGGTCCTCGCCGCTGCCGGGATCACGGCGGTGCTGGCCGTCGCCCTCGCCGCGATCGTGGGGGTCCTGCGTGACGGACGGTTCCGCATCGTGCGGATCGGTGAGGACCTGCACATCTCGCGGGGGCTGCTGTCCACCCGCGACTCGGTCGTACCCCTGCGGCGGATCCAACTGGTGGAGGTCCGCCGGAACTGGCTCCGCGACCTGCTGGGGTACGCCACGGTCCGGATCCGCTCGGCCGGATCCGACACCGAAGGGCGGGTCTCGGTGCCGCTGTTGCATCAATCCGACGTCGACGACCTCCTCGCCGAGATCCTCCCGAACGTCGACGGGACCCCGTCGCTGCGTGCCCACCCGCCGGCGGCGCGCCGACGTGCGTTGTTCCGCTGGCTGCGGCCGGCGGCGGCGATCGTGGCCGTCGCCTGGCTCGCCCCGGAGACGATCGGTCCGGTCACCCCGCCGTCCTGGATCGCCCCCGCCTCGCTCGCCCTCATCCCGCTCAACTCGGTCCTGGCGCTCCTGGAGCACCGTCGTCTCGCCCACGGCGTCACCGAACTCGTCGTCGCCTCCCGACGCGGCGCGATCTCGGTGACCACCTCGATCGCTCCGCTGGTGAAGGTCCAGACGGTCGGCGTGCGACGCAGCCCGTTCCAGCGCCGCCTCGGCCTGGCCACCGTCGCGGCCCGCATCGCCGGTTCGGGAGCCGTCGTCGAGGTCCTCGACGCCGCCGAGGAGGACGCCGCCGAGCTGACCACGCACCTCACCCGCAACGCGGCCTCCCCGACCCCGGTCGTGCCCACGACGTGACCTGCACCCCGCCGACCTCGCTCACGACGTCGGCAGTCCCACGCCCCGGAGCGCGACCCGCAGATCCTGCGGGTTCGTCGCCGCCGCCAACGCGTCGCGCAGGGTGACCTCGCCGTCGGTGTGCAGTTGCAGCAGGTGCTGGTCGAACGTCTGCATCCCGTAGTAGCCGCCCTCGGCGACGGCGTCCTCGAGCTGTTCGAGCTTCGCCGGGTCGGTGACGAAGTCCCGGATCCGCGTCGTCATCACCAGCACCTCGACGACGGCGAGGCGCCCGGACCCGGTGGCCCGCGGGACGAGGCGTTGGCAGACGATCCCCTTCAGGGAGTTGCCCAGCGAGAGCCGCGCCTGTTCCTGCTGTTCGCGCGGGAACATGTCGACGACACGGTTGACGGTCTCACGGGCGTCGGTGGTGTGCAGCGTCGAGATCACCAGATGACCGGTCTCGGCGGCCTGCAGCGCCGCCGACACCGTGTCGAAGTCGCGCATCTCCCCGATGAAGATCACGTCCGGGTCCTGGCGAGCCACCGCCTTCATCCCGGTGACGAAATCGTCGGTGTCGACCCCGATCTCCCGCTGGTCGACGATCGCGTGGTCGTCGCGGTGCAACACCTCGATCGGGTCCTCGAGCGTGACGATGTGGCACCGCCGGTTGGCGTTGATGTGGGTGAGCATCGCCGCGGTGGTGGTCGTCTTCCCGGAGCCGGTGGGCCCGGTGACGAGGACCAGGCCCCGGTGTTCCTCGGCCAACTTGCGCACCGACGGCGGGAGCCCGAGGCGGGCGAAGTCCCGCGAGCCGGGGAGGACCCGGCGGCACACCGCACCGACCGACCCCCGCTGGCGGAAGGCGTTGACACGGAACCGACCGACCCCGCGGACCGAGTAGGCGAAGTCGGCCTGACGGTCCCGGTCGAACACCGCCTCGAGACGGTCGTCCATCATCGCCCGGGCCATGCGCTCGGTGTCCTCCGGTGCGAGCGACGGGAGGTGCGAGACGGGCTTGAGATCCCCGTCGACGCGTACGAACGCGTGGCCCCCGACCTTCAGGTGCAGGTCGGAGCCGCCGACCTGCACCAGGTACTGCAGGAACTCGTCCACGCCACTCATGGTCACGCTCTCCGTCGCGGGTGTCCTCGCCGCCACCGCCACCACCGGCGGTGGGTGACGGCGCGGACCGGGTCACCCCAGCCATCGACGGCCACCGGCCGGCGCTTGAGCCCCCGGCCTCACACCTCCACGGTCATCGTCCACGGGCCGTCGTTGACGAGGGCGAGCTCCATGGCGGCACCGAAGCACCCGGTGGCGACCCGCGCTCCCAGCGAGGTGAAGTGGTCGGCGACGGCGGTGACGAGGGGCTCGGCGTCCTCGGGGCGGGCGGCGTCGAGGTACGACGGCCGCCGTCCGCGCCGCGTGTCGGCGTACAGGGTGAACTGGCTGACGACGAGCACCTCGCCGTCGACGTCGGCGCACGCGAGGTTCGCGACCCCTTCGGCGTCATCGAAGATCCGCAGACCCCACAGCTTCTCGGCCAGCCTCCGGGCGCGCGCGACGTCGTCGTCGTGGGTAACCCCGACGAGGACGACCAGGCCGACCCCGATCGAGGCGTCCCGACCGGCGTCTACGCCGTCGAGGCACCGCACCGATGCCTGACGCACCCGCTGCACGACCGCTCGCACCGCACCCCTCCCGACGGGGGTCACGTCCACGGCACCCCCGGCGCCGCCGCGCACCCCCGGGCCGCAGCGTAGGCCGGGGTCGAGGGGTCGGTGCCCGCGTGTGGTCGCTACCCTCGATTCATGGCTCGGTACCCGACGCAGCACGCGACGTCCGCCGGCGGCGTGGTGTGTGACGACCGACGGGACGGCCGTCGTTGGGTGCTGCTCATCGCCCGTCGCAACGCGGCGGGGATCCCCCAGTGGACCCTGCCCAAGGGCGGGATCGAGGACGGCGAGTCCAACGAGGAGGCCGCGCTCCGCGAGGTCGGCGAGGAGACCGGGTTCGGCGCGGTGATCAGTCACCTGCTGGGCACCATCGACTACTGGTTCGTGTGGCGCCCCGACCGGATCCGGTACCACAAGTTCGTGCACTACTACTTCATGTGGTGGGACGGGCTCCCTGCGGGTGAGCGGGACGACGAGGCCGAGCACGTCGAGTGGGTCCCGCTGGAGATCGCCCTGGTGCGGCTCGCGCACCGCAACGAGCGTGCCCTGGTCGAACAGGCCCGGACGGCCCGACCCCGGATCCCGCAGCCACCCCGGGAGGTGGACGTCGGGGTCGAGGGGTGAGGGTCGGTCGCCGAGGCCGGTGGGTCCCCCGGCTCGCGCTCGTCGTGCTGCTGTCGCTGACGGCGGTCACCACCGCCCACGCCCAGGCCGCTCCGGACGGCACGCTGCGTGCCTCGTTGACGCTCACCGAGTTCACCGGCGTGCTGGGGGCGGGGGTGGTCGAGCCGCGCGACGATCCGCAGTCCGAGGAACCGCCGCCGACCGACCTGACGGTCCGCGTCCTCGCCGAGAACCTCAGCGAGGTCCCCCTGGACACCCTGCAGCTGGTCACCGAGGTGTTCCCGCCGGTGACCACGAGGCCGGAGCTCCACGACGTGTTCGACGACGGGCCGCCCACCGAGCCGGTGCAGGTGCACAACCGTGTCGTGGCCGACTCGGCGGCGCTTGCCCCCGGTGAGGTCCGGGGCGTCAGCGAACACCTCGAGGGTTCGATCGCCCCGTGGCGGGGCGCCGCACCCGGGGTGTTCCCGGTGCGGCTGTCGCTGGTCCGCGGCACCGAGGTCCTCGACGACGTCACGACCGCCGTCGTGTGGCTCCCGGAGCGGCTCGACGAGCCCACGACGACGTCGCTGGTCCTCCCGTTCGACGACGCCCCGTGGCGGAGCGGCGGTGGGCGCTACCACGCCAACGCCGACCGGCACCTCGCCCCCGGTGGCCGCCTGGACGCGTTGCTCACCGCCGTCGAGCGCACCGGCGCACCGGTGGTGCTCGCACCGTCGGCACACCTCCTGGAGGACCTCAGCGACCGCAGTGACGGCTTCGAGGTCATCGAGCGCGACGACGAGGGGCGGACGATCCCGCGCGAGGTCTCGGCGGGAGACTCGTCGGTGACCCTGGCCACGACGACCCTGCGGCGGCTGCGGGAGCTCGCCGCGGAGGCCGTCTACCCGCCGGTGACCGGGACCTACGCCGATGCGGACCTCTCCACGCTCCTCGACGGGCCCCGTGAGCTACGGGAGCTCGCCGCGGAGGCCGCGGTCGACGGCCGGCGACGGGTGCAGGCGCTGCTGGGTGCCCCCGTCGACGCCGCCACCCACCTCGTCGGGGGCCGGATCACCCCGGAGGTCCTCGACGTCCTCCCCGGCGACGTCCTGCTCCTCGGCTCCGACGCGGTGGACCTGTCGGACACCGCGGTCGCCGCCGATCCGGTCCGACGGCTCACGGCCCCGTCCGGGAGGTTGGTCACCGCCGTGGTGGCCGACCCGGTCCTCGAGGACGTGTTCGACTCCGCCACCGAGGGCGGTGCGGTCCACGACGTCCAACGCATCCTCGCCGAGCTCGCGATCGCCACCATCGACGACGCCGCTGCACCGACGCTGCTCCTCCTCCCGCCCTGGGACACCGCCCTGCCGGCGCGCACCGCCGAGCGGTTGCTGCAACGACTCGATGGGGCACCGTGGGTGAGGCTGCAGCCACCCACCGACCTGGTGCGGATCGGCGCCGTCGGCGGCGAGGGTTCGGACCTGGCACCGCCGTCACCGGCGTTCGACACGGACCTCGCCGCACGACTGGAGGCGTCCCTGGGGATGTTGACCGCCGCCTCGGCCGCGACCGAGGACGACGGCGACCGGATCGGGTCCCGCGCCGCCTCGCGGCTGCACGACGACCTCGTCCGCGCGACCTCACGCCGCTACGACACCGGCTCGATGGAGGCGACCGGGATCGTCGACGCCGTGGACGACCACCTGCAGGAGGCCTTCGGCGGCGTCGAGGTCGCCTCGGGCTCGGTGACGCTGACCTCCGACACCGGACAGATCCCGGTGACGCTGCGGCGCACGGCCGGAGGCCCGCTCCTGGTGCGGGTCACGCTCGACTCCCCGGGGGGCCTGCGGTGGCCGGAGGGGAGGACCTCGGAACCCCTCCTCCTCGAACCCGAGGCCTCACAGACGGTGACCTTCCCGGCGCAGGCGTTGTCGACCGGGTCGTTCCCCGTCACCGTGCGGGTCACCGACCCGACCGGGGAGCACGAGTTGACGCGGGAGGCGTTCCCGGTGCGTTCCACGGCGTTCTCCGGGACCGCCCTCGCCGGGATCTCCGTGGTCGTCCTCGGACTCCTGCTGTTCGCGGCGTTGCGCCGGAACCCGGAATCGGCCACCCCGCTGCACCTGGTCGGGGTCCCCGGCGGCGACCGGGACCCCTCCGGCGAGTGAATCCCGGCGAGGCGTCGGCCGGGACCGCCATGACGCCACCGGTCACTACTCTGCGTATACGTTTGGGTACAAACAGTGATTCGTCTGGGTGGGCCGACGCCGAGGTACCGGGCACACCCACGTGGTGGTGGCCGACGCCCACGTCGGGCAGGGAGGCCCAACGGTGCGGGAGAACGGCGAGGTTCCGGGGTCCTGGCTCCTCCAGATCCTCGTCGTGCTCGCGCTGTTCGCCCTCACCGCTCACGAGGCCGTCGCTGTCGCGGTCAGCGCGGCGAACCTCGACGACGCCGGCCGGGAAGTCGCACGCACCGCCCGCGACGCGTACCGTTCGACGGGATCGGTCGTGGAGACGACCGCGGCAGCCGAGGACGTCGCCGTGACGCACGAGGCGGTGGTCGACGTCGTGCGGATCGACGACGACGTCCTCGTCGTCGAGTTGTGGCGCACCGCACCGACGCTGGTGCTGCACCGCATGGGCCCGGCCCGCGAACTGGCCACGGTCCGCACCACGACACGGATCTCGAGGACGTCTCAGGGGTGACCGTGGAGGGACGGCGAGGCCAGCAGTCGGGTCCGCGCGACGCGGACGCCCCGACCGTGACCGGTGCGGCCTCGTTCGACGTGGCGCCACCGGCGGGGAGCGACGCCGCGACCGACACCGACGCCGGAGACCACACCGACGCCGGAGACCACACCGACGCCGAACACCGCACCGACGCCGAACACCGTCCCTGGCCCGACCGCACCCACGTCGCCTCGCGCTACGCCCTCCAGGAGCCGATCGCCTCCGGTGGGGCCGCGATCGTGTGGCGGGCGTTCGACGAGAACCTCGCCAGGACCGTGGCGATCAAGCTGCTGCACCCCCACCACGCCACCGACCCCCTGGTGGTGGAGCGGTTCGAGCGCGAGTCTCGCGCCGCCGCCCAGCTGAACCACCCCAACGCCGTGCGGATCTACGACACCGGCCGGGAAGCCGATCTGGTGTACCTGGTGATGGAGCACGTCGACGGGCCCAGCCTCCGGCAGGTGCTGCGTGAGCACGGTCCCCTGGACCCGGTCGTGGTCGCCGCGATCGGTGAGCAGGTCGCCTCGGCGCTCGGGGAGGCCCACAGCCACAGCCTGGTCCACCGGGACGTCAAACCGGCGAACATCCTCATCGCCGCCGACGGCACCGTGAAGGTCACCGACTTCGGGATCGCCAAGGCGCTCTCCGGCGCCGACGCCACCCTCACCTCGCCGGGCACGGTGATCGGGACCGCCGCCTACGTCGCCCCGGAGCAGCTCGAGGACACCGAGATCGACGCCCGCGCCGACATCTACGCCCTCGGTGTGGTGCTGCACGAGTGCCTCACCGGCGAGCCGGCGTTCAGCGGGGACACCCCGACGGCGACCGCGGCGATGCGGCTCACCCACGACCTGCTCCCTCCCCGCCAGATCCGTGCCGACGTCCCGCGCTCTCTCGACGACGTCGTGGTGCGGGCCACCCGGCGTGGCCGCGGGGACCGCTTCACCGACGGCGGGTTGATGGCCACGGCGCTTGCCCCACTGGTCCCGATCAAGCCCAGCGACGTCACCGCCTCCCTGGTCGACACCACGCTCGACGAGGACCCCGACGTCCCCTTGCGGGACGAGACGCCGTACAGCGGACCGATCCCCACCACGCGGCGCGAGTACGCCCGGCGACTCGCCGCGGCGTTCGTCGGAGGCCTGGTGCTCACCCTGGTGGCGGTGTTCGCCTACGACGCGCTGCAGGCCGACGCACCCCCGGAGCCCACCATCCAGCAGGCTCCCTCGTGGGACGTCGAGGAGGTGACGGTGTTCGACCCGCTCAGCCCCCGTGAGGGGGAGAACGCCGACCTCGCGGCGTTCGCGGCCGACCAGGAGCCCCAGACCGAGTGGACCACCGAGCCCTACGAAGAAGCGGACTTCGGCGGCGAGCGCGACGGGATCGGGCTCGTCTTCGACCTCGGTGAGCCCCGTGACGTGCGGGGGATCAACCTCCAGCTGGTCCGCGGTGGGCTGGACATCGAGCTCTACGCCACCAACGAGCTCCCCGAGCCCACCGACGGCCCCGAGGCCTGGGGCCCGGCCCGCGCCTCGGTCACCGACACACAGAGCCAGCAACCCCTGCGGTTCGGTGCCACCTCGGAGCGCTACTGGCTGCTGTGGATCACCGGGCTGTCGGCGAGCAGCAGCGGCGAGTACACCGCCGAGGTCGCCGACGTGGAGTTCCTCGGCCCCGCGTAGTCACCGCTGGCGGACCACGATCCACCCGCCGTACACCGCGGCGGGGTAGGCCAGGAACGGGATCCCCACGGGGGCCGTGCCGGCCACACCCATCCCGACGGCGACGGAGAACCCGGCGAACGCCAGCGCGAGCGCCTTGAGCAGCGGTGTGCTCACCTCCTCGCTCGCCCAGAACACCGCCCGGGCCACCGCCCAGCCGATCACGCCGGCCGAGATGAGCAGGAACGCGCCGCCGGTGAGGACGGGGGCCAGGACGAGCCCACCGAGCACGGCCGCACCCAACCCGGCGGCGCCGCCGCGCACCGAGGCGTTCCCGGCGGGGAGCGAGGCCCCCGAGCCGGTGCGTGCCCGGGCGATCACCCCGCCGGCGGGGCCGCGACGCGGGCTCGGACGTCCTGTGACGTCGTCGGCGTGCCGTGCGCAGGTCGGACACTTGAACCCCACCGCCGCCTCCCGGCCGCAATCCGGGCAGATCGGGGTGTCGCACGCCGAGCAGCGCAATCGCGTCTCGACGTCGGGGTGGGCGTCACAGGGAACCGGTTCGGGCATGGCGGCAGGGTACGCGGCGTGTCGGAGATCGATGCCATCCGGGAATAGCCGCCACCAACCGGCCGTTATCCTGAGCCGAGCCGCCCCACCGCCGTGGTGGGTGCGCCGAGCAGGTGAGCCGCGCCACTCGTGGCGTGTCAATCGATCGCGCAGGGAGCCCCATGTCGACCAACGAAGCCACCGAGACCGAGGCCGCAGACCCCCTGGCGGCGATCCGCGACGTCGTGATCATCGGCTCCGGGCCGGCCGGGTTGACGGCAGCGGTGTACGCGGCACGAGCGAACCTCGAACCCGTCGTGGTCGAAGGCGTCATCGAGGGCGGCCCCACCGGCGGTCAGCTCACCCTCACCACCGACGTGGAGAACTACCCCGGGTTCTCCCAGGGGATCATGGGCCCCGAACTGATCCTGGAGATGCGCGGGCAGGCCGAGCGCTTCGGGACGACGTTCGTGACCGAGGACGTCGTCGAGGCCGAGGTCGAGCAGCAGCCGATCCGGCTCACGACCGCCTCCGGGAAGGTCATCCGGACCCGGGCGCTGATCGTGGCGACCGGCGCCAAGCCGCGCCGGCTGGAGGTCCCCGGCGAGGACGAGCTGTGGGGCGCCGGTGTCTCGGCGTGCGCGACGTGTGACGGGTTCTTCTTCCGCGACAAGCACGTCGTCGTCGTCGGCGGCGGTGACTCGGCGATGGAGGAGGCGACGTTCCTGACGAAGTTCGCCTCGAAGGTCACCGTCGTCCACCGTCGCGAGGAACTGCGCGCCTCGGTGATCATGCAGGAGCGGGCGTTCAAGAACGACAAGATCGAGTTCGCGTTCAACGCCGCCGTCGACGAGATCCTCGGTGAGGGCGGACTGCTGTCGGCGGTCCGACTCCGCGACACCGTCACCGACGAGGTCCGCGACCTCCCCGCCGACGGGCTGTTCCTCGCGATCGGCCACATCCCGAACACCTGGCTGTTCGAGGACGTCCTCGACACCGATGACGAGGGCTACCTCATCGTCGACGAGCCGACGACCACCACCAACGTCCCCGGCGTGTTCGCCGCCGGCGACGTGATGGACCACACCTACCGCCAGGCGGTCACCGCCGCCGGCACCGGGTGCAAGGCCGCGATCGACGCCGAACGGTGGCTCGCCGGCGCCCCGGGCATCCCGGCCTCCGGCCCCGACGCCGAACCCGAAACCGCCGACGTCTGAGCACCGTTCACGGACGCACCGGCCACCTGGCCCGGATGCGGCGGAGACCGCCCGAAACCCGGAGACGGGAATACCCCGGCGGGTGGCGCCGTTCTCCCGGTGAGCGCCCGCTGGGGTGAGGGTGGCCCTCCGAACGGCACCCAACCGCCCCGAACCGAGACCGATCTGGAGATGTCATGACCGCAACACCGGTGACCGATGGCGACTGGACCAGCGAGGTCCTCGAATCCGACAAGCCCGTGCTCGTCGACTTCTGGGCCGAGTGGTGTGGTCCCTGCAAGATGGTGAGCCCGATCGTCGACGAGATCGCCGGCGAGAAGGCCGACGAGCTCAAGGTCGTGAAGCTCAACGTCGACGAGAACCCCAACACCGCACGCGAGTACGGGATCATGTCCATCCCGACCCTGCTGGTGTTCAAGGGGGGCGCACCCGCCAAGCGGATCGTCGGCGCCAAGGGCAAGGCGGCGCTGCTCGCGGACCTCGACGAGTTCGTCAGCTGACACCACCGGGCGCAGACGCCGGCACCCACCGGACGCGCCTATCCTCGCGGCCGTGGAACCCATCCGGCGCGGCACCACCGGCCCCGAGGTCTCCGACGTCCAGCGTCGCCTCGGGGAGGTCGGTCACGCCTGTGACCAGAACCCCGGGGTGTTCGACCGGGTGACCGAGGACGCGGTCCGCGCGTTCCAACAACGTCGGGGCCTACCCGCCGACGGCACCGTCGGCGAGGAGACCTGGCTCGCCCTGGTCGGGGCGTCCTACCGCCTCGGTGACCGCCTGCTCTACCTCACGCGGCCCCCGTTGGCCGGCGACGACGTCCGGGAGCTGCAACGGCGCCTCGACCGGCTCGGGTTCGACGCCGGCCACGACGACGGGGTGTACAGCGAGGACACCTTCGACGCCGTCCGGGAGTTCCAGCTCAACGCCGGGCTCGACGTCGACGGGATCGCCGGACCCTCGACCGTCGACCACCTGATGCGGCTGCACCGCAAGCACCAGGAGGCCTCGGTCTGGGCGCTCCGCGAACGCCAGGCGTTGCGACGTCCGCAGCGCCACACGGTCGCCGGCGCCCGGATCATGCTCGATCCGGCGCACAGCGTCGACGACCCCGGGGCGCAGGCACCGGACGGCACCCCCGAGCACGAGGTGACCTGGCGGATCGCCACCGCCGTGGAGGGCCGGCTCGCCGCCCTCGGCGCCCACGTCGTCCTCAGCCGCGGCCCGGCGACGTCACCCACGCCGCTGGAGCGCGCCCAGCACGCCAACGCCGAGGACGTCGAGGTGATCCTCTCGGTGCACACCAACGAGAACCATTCGCCGCTGGCCTGCGGAGCCGCGGCCGCCTATTTCGGCACGGAGCTGCAGGTCTCCGACCGCGGGCGGCGGCTGGCCGACCTCTGCCTGGACCACGTCGTCGCCGCCACCGGGACCCCCGACTGCCGCGCCCACCGGTCGACGACGACGGTGCTGCGGGCCAGCCGTGCCCCCGCCGCGATCATCGAGCCCGGCTTCCTCACCCACCCCGAGGACGGTCCGGCGCTGTGTGACCCCGTCCACCAGCAGCGGCTGGCGGCGGCCCTGGCCGACGCCCTGACGGCCTACCTCGTGGGCGCGGTCCGCCAGAGCGCGTGAGCCGCGGGGGCGCACACGGTGTCACCAGGGTGCGGTGGCTCCGGCCGGTGGGGTGAGGCGATGCCGATAGGTGTGGATCAGCGCACCGCTGAGGAGCACCGACACGGCTCCGACGACCAACGCCGCCTGGGGACCGGCGACGTCGACGATCACGCCGGCCAGCCCGGCCCCGATCGCCATCCCCGCCACCACGGCGGTCTGCAACCACGACTGCGCCTCGGTCTGCGTCCCCCCCGGTGCCAGGTCGTCGAGGAGGTGGAACGCCGAGATCGTGGTCGCCGGGAGGAACAGGCCGGCGACCAGCAGGGCCAGGGCGAACGCGGTGAGGCTGCCGGTGGCGAGCGGGAGTACCAGCAGTCCCGCCCCGAAGCACAGCAGCAGCCACCGCAGGCGGTCGACGACGGTCCCCGGCCAGGCGCGGGCCCCGTACACCACCCCGCCGATCAACCCACCCACGGAGACGGCGGCCAACAGCCAGCTCCCGGCGCTCGGTGCCCCGCCCCGCAGCTCGGCGACCGCCGGTACCACGACGTCGATCACCCCGAAGATCGCCGTCTTCACCCCGACCGAGGCGATGATCACCCGGACCGCGAACGACCCCAGCGCCCCCGAGCGGCGCCGGGTCCGCCCCCGTGCGGGGATGCGCCGGGCCTCGGCGGTGGCCGCGTACCCGACGGCCCCGACCGCCGACGCCGCCCCGGCGGCGATCACCGACCACCCCGGTCCGAGGGTGATCGCGATCCCCCCGGCCACCAGGGGACCCACCATGTACCCGATCTCGACGGAGATGCTGGACACGGCGAACGCCGTCCCCCGGATCTGGCCGGTGGGGAACAGCGAGGACAACAGCACCCGTGAGCACGCGGTCACCGGTGGGAGGAACAAGCCGGTGAGCACCGCGACCGCCACCAGCACCGGTGTGGCGGCACCGCCGGCGGCACCGACCGCCAGGCCCACCGTCCCGGCGAGGTAGAGCACCGCGTCGGGGACGAGGAGTCGGGCCTGACCGAGGCGGTCCGCCAGCCGACCCTGGACCGGTGAACCGACCCCGACCCCGACCTGATGGGCCGCCATCACCAACCCGGCGACCGCGTAGGAGTACCCGACGTCGCGCAGCAGCAGGAGGATCGCGAACACGATCATCCCGGGGGTGAGTCGGGAGATCCCCGCGGTGATCAGCGGCCAGCGTGCCTCCCGCCGGGCGAACAGCTCACGGTAGGCGCGCACGCGACGCCCCCACCGGTTCGGGCACGGTGCGCGGCACACGGCCCAGCACCCCGGCAAGGGCGTCCTCCAGCGACGCCGACCACCGCACGGTGCGACGGACGTCGAGCCGCAGCAGCGGGGTCTGCGGGTGCTCGCCGACCACCTCGAAGCCTTCGTGCAGCAACCACGTCGCCGGCAGGACGCACGAACGTTCCCGGAAGCGCCGGTCGCCGTAGGCCTCCACGGCCGGGTGGCGGGAACGCACCGCGGCCCGGACGGCGGCGTGCACCAGGACCCGACCGACGCCCTGCTGCCGGTACGCGGGTCGGACGAAGATCGTGGCCAGCTGCAGCGCCGTCGGGGAGGGACGGGGCACCGTCGAACCCCGGCGCGCGAACGCGGGGACCGGGGCGAACAGCGCGTAGGCCACCACCTCGTCGTCGACCACGACCGCCGACCCCGTGTCCTCACCGGCGGCCAAGTGCGCCGAGACCCACTCGCGCTTGTGCCCGGCGCCGTCGGTGACCCTCACCCCGCGGTCGCCCAGGACCCGGTCGCTCCCCGGCAGCGGGCACGCCGACCCCAGCTCCCAGAACACGCAGTCCCCGCACCGGCCGGGGAGCTGCCCGCAGATCCGGCTGGTCAACGGGGTGACGCGACGTCGGCTCACCACCGGCGGGGAGCGTCGTCACGGGGGAGCACGAGGGCGAGGACGGCACCGGCGGCGGCTCCGACCGCGAACGCAGTGACCATCCGGCGCCACCCGCCGGGGGCGGTGCGCACGGGCGCCCCGGTGGTGTCCTCCGCCTCGGTCATGGTGGCCTCCCGGTGCGACCCTGGAGCGGACCCTGCCGGTCGAACCCCGCGCCGGCTCCGACCGGAACCCACGCGCACCCGGTGGCCGCGCGCTCTGCGACTCGGTCGCTGACCCGGGGGTTCGGTCCCGCTCGCTACGCTCGATGCTACCGGCGGGCGCCACGGAACACCGGGTACGCACCTGCCTCACCTGCAACCCCCGCACCGCAGCATCGGAGGCCGTGTGCGCCTCGACACCGACCCCTACCTCCAGCGCTACGCCGACCGGGTGCTGGGACTCAGCGCCTCGGAGATCCGGGCGCTGTTCGCCGTCGCCTCCCGCCCCGAGGTCGTCTCGTTCGCCGGTGGCATGCCCGCCACGTCGGCCCTCGACATGGAGGCCGTCGAGGACGTCGTCGCCACCGTGGTGCGTGACTCCGGTGCCACCGCGTTGCAGTACGGCGGTGGGCAGGGACGTGCCGAGCTGCGCGAATGCCTCGTCGAGGTGATGGCCGAGGAGGGCGTGCCGGCCCACGCCGACGACCTGGTCGTCACGGTCGGTGGGCAGCAGGCCCTCGAACTGGTGGCAAAGTGCTTCCTCAACGCCGGAGACGTCGTCCTCAGTGAAGGTCCGACGTACGTCGGGGGGATCGGCGCGATGACCAGCCACCAGGCGGAGGTCCGGCACGTCGGCATGGACGCCGACGGGATGCGCATCGACCTCCTCGAGGAGGAGCTGGCGAAGCTCGCCGCCGAGGGCCGTAGCGCGAAGTACGTCTACACCATCCCCAACCACCAGAACCCGGCCGGGGTGTCGCTGTCGATCCCGCGGCGCCAGCGACTCGCCGAGCTCGCCGAGTCCCATGACCTGCTCATCCTCGAGGACAACCCGTACGGGTTGCTGGACTTCGCCGGTGAAGTGCGGCCGTCGTTGCGCTCGCTCATCCCGGACCGCGTGGTGTACGTCGGGACGATGTCCAAGACGTTCGCCCCCGGGGTGCGCACCGGCTGGGTCGCCGCGCCGGCGCCGATCCGGGACAAGCTCGTGCTCCTGCGGGAGGCCGCCGACCTGTGTCAGTCAAACCTCACCCAGATGGTGGTCGAGTCGTGGCTGACCACCCAGCCGTGGCGGGAGCAGGTGAAGCACTTCACCACCGTGTACCGCGAGAAGTCCGAGGTGATGCTCGCCGCACTCGCCGACGAGATGCCCGAGGGCGTGCACTGGACCACCCCGCTGGGGGCGTTCTACATCTGGTTGACGGTGCCGCGGGGGATCGACACCTCCGACCTGCTGGCCAAGGCGGTCCGCCACCGCGTGGCGTACGTCCCGGGCCGGGGGTTCTACGCCGACGGTGCCGGTGGCAACCAGGCCCGGTTGTGCTTCAGCTACCCGGAGATCGACCGCATCCACGAGGGGGTGAGCCGGCTCGGGGAGGTGCTGCACGAGGAGCTCGAGCTGGTCCGGGCGGTGTTCGGCGACGACGCTCCCCAACTGCGACCCCACACCGCCGCCAACGACCACGGTGTCGGCGGGTGAACGGCGGAGGCGGCAGTACGGCCACCACATGCACGACGAGGTACCCACGACGAGCGGAGACACGATGACGGAACCGACCGCGGTCGCGGTGCTGTCGGGGGGCACCTCCCTGGAACGTGACGTCAGCCTGCGCTCCGGCGGGCGGGTCGCCGACGCACTCGCCGACCTGGGACACCACGTCACCCACCTCGACGTCGGAGCCGACCTGGTCCGCACCCTGGAGGACGGCGGGTTCGACACCGCGTTCCTCGCCCTGCACGGCTCGGCCGGGGAGGACGGCACCGTGCAGTCACTCCTCGAACTCATCGGCCTGGCCTACACCGGGCCGGACGTCCTGGCGTCGTCGCTGGCGTGGAACAAGCCGATCGCGCAGGGGCTGTTCGGACGTGCCGGGATCGACGTCCCGGCACGGGTGACGCTGAGCCAGCAGGCGTTCCGTGAGCTCGGCGCCGCGGCCGCCGTCGACCGCATCGCCTCGGTCCTGGGCCGTCCGCTGGTCGTCAAGCCGGCCCGGGGCGGATCCTCACTGGGGCTCTCGATCGTCGAGGACCCGGCGGGCCTGCCGCAGGCGATCGTGGGGGCGTTGAGCTACGCCGACGTCGTCCTCATGGAGGAGTTCATCGACGGGACCGAGGTCGCGGTCACGGTCCTCGACGGCGAGGCGCTGCCCCCGGTCGAGATCCAGCCCAAGGAGGGCGCCTACGACTTCCGTGCCCGCTACACCGCCGGTGCCACCGAGTTCCACGCCCCGGCGCGCCTCGACCCCGATGTCCTCGCCGCGTGCCGGGGGGTCGCGGTGGACGCCTACACCTCGGTCGGCGCCCGCCACATCTCCCGGGCCGACCTCATCGTCGACACGGACGGCCGACCGTGGTTGCTGGAACTGGACACGTGCCCCGGGCTGACGACGACCTCGCTCGCCCCGATGGCGGCCGCCGCCGCGGACCTGTCGTTCGCCTCCCTGTGCGACCGGCTGGTCTCCCTGGCCCTCCGCGACGCCACCGCGTGAGCCGGCCGGGTACCACCGGGCGAGGCGAGCCCTCCGAGCCCGTCGACCACCACGACCCGGCCCCCCGGATCGTGGTCCTCGACGTCGGGGAGGTCCTCATCGACGAGACCCGCGTGTGGCAGGTGTGGGCCGACCTGGTGGGCACCTCCGCCGCGACGTTCGCGGCCGTGTTGGGGGCCGCGATCTCCCAGGGCCAGGACCACCGCAGCGTGCTCCCCCTGCTGGCACCGAACCTCGCCTGGGAGGAGCTCGCCGACGAGCACGAGGAGCGCTACGGCGGGTTCCGCGAGGACGACCTGTACGCCGACGTCCGCCCGTGCATCGCTGAGCTCACCGCCGCCGGGTTCACGGTGGTCGTCGCCGGGAACCAGCCGGCACAGCGGACCGCCCAGCTCGAGGCGCTGGCGCTGGGGGTCGACGACGTCGTCACCTCGGCCGAGCTGGGTGCCGAGAAGCCGGATCCGGCGTTCTTCGCGGCCCTGCAGGAACGGATCGGGGTCGACGACCCCGCCGACGTCCTCTACGTCGGTGACCGGGTCGACAACGACGTCGTCGCCAGCCTCGGCGCCGGGATGCAGTCCTGCTGGCTGCGTCGTGGGCCGTGGGGGGTGCTCCAGGAGCTCCCCGACGACGTCGAGCCGGCGATCGTCCTCGAGGGGCTCGGTGAGCTCCCGACGTTGTTGACGGTGTGGCGCGACGGGTGAGCAGGGCGCCGAGGCGCCGGAGAGGACGCAGTGATGGCTGACGCCGCGAAACGTGCCGCCGCCGAGGCGGCGGCCGACCTGGTGCAGCCGGGTGACCGGCTCGGGCTCGGCACGGGCTCGACGGTGGCCGAGCTCCTCGAGGTCCTCGCCGAGCGCGACGCCGACGTCACCGGGGTGCCGACCTCCGAGGCGACGGCGCAGCGGTGTCACGAGCTGGGGATCGGCCTGCTGGACCCGGCCCGGGTCGACGTCCTCGATCTCACGATCGACGGTGCCGACGAGTTGGACCACGAACTCACCGCGACGAAGGGTGGGGGCGGTGCGTTGCTCCGCGAGAAGGTCGTCGCCTCGATGTCGCGGCGGATGGTGGTGATCGCCACCCCCGACAAGCTCGTTGATCGCCTCGCCGACACGTTCCCGCTCCCCGTGGAGGTGGTGCCCTTCGCGGTGGGACCGGTGAGCCGCGCGCTGACCGAGCTGGGCTTCGACGTCGTGGTGCGGCACGGCGACGACGGCTCCCCGGTGCGCACCGACAACGGCAACGCCGTCGTCGATGCCCGGTTCCCCGGCGGGCTCGACGATCCGGCCGTGATGGACGTCGAGGTCACGATGCTCCCGGGGGTGGTGACCTCCGGTCTGTTCGTCGACCTGGTCGACACCGCGTTCCTCGGCCACCCCGATGGCCGGGTGGACGTCGTCTCGCTCTGAGCGGGCCCGCCGGACGGCTCCGGCCGTTCACGCCGACGGCGCCGGCTCAGGGGTGCTCGTCACCGTCCTCCGACGTCGAGGCTCCCGAGGTGTCCCCGGGCGGCGTCACGCCGGACGTGATGCCGCGGCCAGCCGCCTGCGTGACCGGGTCGCCGGCACCGGCGGTGGTGCCCAGGCCGTTCGCGATCACGTTCACGATCCGTTCGAGGTCGTCCACCGAGGCGAAGTCGATCGCGAGCCGTCCGGTGCGGGCCCCCATGCTGATCCTCACCCGGGTCTGCAGGGCATCGGAGAGATCGTCCTGCAACTCCACGAGGCCGGGGGCATCGACGTTGCGGCGACGCGGCGACGACCGGCCGGCCGGGGCGTCGTCGGTGAGCCGCAACCGCACCAACTCCTCGACGTCGCGGACCGAGAGCCCCTCGGCGACGATCCGCTCGGCCAGGCGCGTCTGCTCGCCCGGATCGTCGAGGGCCAACACCGCCCGGGCGTGCCCGGCGGAGAGCACCCCGGCGGCGACGCGGCGTTGCACCGCCGAGGGGAGTCGCAACAGGCGGATCGTGTTCGCGATCGCCGACCGGGACCGACCCAGCCTCCCGGCGAGCTCGTCCTGGGTCACCCCGAATTCCTCGAGGAGCTGCTGGTACGCGGCGGCCTCCTCCAACGGGTTGAGCTGGACCCGGTGGATGTTCTCGACCAGGGCCTCCTTGAGGAGGGCGGCGTCCTCGGTGTGCCGCAGGACCGCGGGGACCGTCGACAACCCGGCGAGCTCGGCGGCGCGCAGCCGCCGTTCACCGGCGACGAGCTCGTACCCACCCCCGGCCGCGGGTCGCACGACCAACGGTTGCAGCATCCCGACGTCCGCCAACGAGGTGGCCAGGCCCTCGAGCTCCTCGGGGTCGAAGATCTCGCGTGGCTGCCGCGGATTCGGGGTGATCGCGGTCAACGGCAGGTCGAGGAGTTGCGCCGTCTCGGCGGGCACGGTGGGTGCGGGCAGGGCGGTGGTGGAGCTCGCCACGCCGGCCCCGCTCAGGCCACCGGTGCCCTGGTCACCGGGCTCGTCGCCGTGCCGGGTGACGGATCCCACCCCCCGATCATGTTCCGGGAATGATTCCGGTTGTTGTTCTTGTCGGACGCCGAGGTCGCCACCGGGGTGGTCCGCGGTCGGGTCGCTGGGTGCCGGCGCCGCCTCTCCGGCGGCGTGGTCACCCCCGGCGCCGGCAGCTGCGCCATCCTCGTGGGAGTCCCCGAACTCGGGGGTGTCCTCGGGACTCGGGGGGATCAACGCGGCCAGGCCACGGCCGAGTCCGGATCGTCGGTTCATTGCGGTTCCTCCGCCGTCGGTCGGGGTCCGTCGCCATCGGTGATGTCGGGGCCAGCGTCGGAGCCGGCCAGGAGTCGGTCCAGGGCGCTGGGTTCGGTGATCTCGACGTCGAGGTGGAGGCGTTCGGCGACCTCGACGGCCAACCGCCGGTAGGCACGGGACCCCCGGCTGGCAGGGTCGAAGCGGGTGATCGGCTGCCCGAAGCTCGGTGCCTCCGAGAGCCGCACGGTCCGCGGGATCACCGTCGCGTAGGCGCGGTCACCGAAGTAGTCACGGACCTCGTCCACGACGTTCTGCGCGAGATTCGTGCGCCCGTCGTACATCGTGAGCACGACACCGCCGAGTTCGAGCTCCCGGTTGAGGTTCTCTCCCACCAGTTGGACGGTCCGGAGCAACTGACTCAGCCCTTCCAGGGCGTAGTACTCGCACTGGATCGGGACCAGGACCTCGTCGGCCGCCACGAGGGCGTTGATGGTCAGAAGACCAAGAGACGGTGGACAGTCGACCAAGATGACGTCGAACCGGCCCCGCACCGCTTCCAGTGCGCGGCGCAGCCGCATCTCGCGCGAGAACGCCGGGACGAGTTCCACCTCGGCTCCGGCGAGGTCCAGCGACGACGGCAACAACCACAGCCGGTCGATCTCGGTGGGCTGGACGGCGTCGGAAGCATCGTCGCCGTCGATCAGGACCCGGTACGTCGAGGGGTCATCCTCACCCGCGCGCGCACCGAGCCCGGTCGTGGCGTTGCCCTGCGGATCGAGGTCCACGACGAGGACCTCGGCCCCGAGGTCGGCGAGGGCCGCCGCCAGCGAGACTGCGGTCGTCGTCTTCCCGACGCCGC
>SLDB01000326.1 GCA_007125475.1 Nitriliruptoraceae bacterium
GACGACGTCGGCGACGATCGGGTGTGCGACCTCGTAGGTCAACCGCACCCCGTCGTCGTGCTCGTTGACGAGCCGCGCCGCACACAACTCTTCCAGGGCGTTACCGAGGCCGGGGTGGGCGTCCGCGGCGCCCGACTCGCCGGGTCCGGTGGTGGCCGGGCCGGTGGGTTCGACGGGGTGATCGTTCCCCGGGTAGGTGGGATCAACGTGATCGTGGTGCCCCGGGGCGGTGGGATCAACGTGATCGTGGTGCCCCTTGGCTGAGTCATCGACGTGATCGTGGTTCCGCGGAGGGGTGGTCGCAGGGTCGTCGCTGTCGACTCCGCCGGTCGCCACCGGGGACAGCTCGGTGAGGTCGACTCGCTGCTCGAGGACCGCGAGCGCCTCGAGGACCCGACGAGCCTGCCGGGACAGGCCCTGGATCTCCAGGCGTACACGGTCCCGCAGGCCTTCCGGGAGGTGCTCGAGGTGAGGGGCGAACGGATCAGCGCCTTCGTCGACCAGCGCCCGCACCAACCTGACGATGAACAGCGGGTGCCCCAGCGACCGCTCGGTGAGCCAGGTCACCAACGGCTCGGGCACGAACGCCGACGCCGAGCGCCCCTCGCTTCGCAGCACCTCGTGGGCCAGACGCGCCACCTCGTCGCGCCCGAGCGGCAGCAGCTGTCGGCGCACGAGGAGACCGTCCTCCTCCAGTCCGAGCAGGACCTCGCCGGCGATCGCCTGCCGGCGCAACTCGCCGGCACGCGCCGAGAGGACCACCGCGATGGGGGCGTCGGCGAGGCGTCGACCCAGGTAACGCAACGCCTCCCACGACGAGGCATCGGCGAGGTGGGTGTCGTCGAGGGTGATCAGGACGGGTCCCCGCGCCCCCAGGTGGTCGAAGAACTCGACGAGGGAGGCGAGGAGGTCGTGGCGGCGCGGTTCGTCGGGTGTGTCCCCGATCGCGGGCGAGGGCCCCGGGTCGCTGCTCGTGGCGGTCGCAATCACCTTCACCAGTGCACCGAGGTCGGTGACCCCCGGTCCGCACAGCGCGTGGATCGCGTCCTCCCCGAGGGTTCGCAGGTAGCGGTCAAGGGCCTCGGCCCACATCCCGAGGGACGACTGGTCCCCCCACCGGTAGGCACGGGCGGTCAGGCACGTCGCCTGCCCCCGGAACCGCCGGCGTACCTCTCCCAGCAGGTGGGTCTTGCCGATCCCGGCTGCACCGGTGACGAGGACGACGCGCAGCCCGCCCGTCAACGTTTCACCGGCCGCGTCCTCGACCTCGGCGAGGATGTGTGCCCGCCCGGAGAGGGTGGCGTCCTCGCCGTCGGTGGCGCCCGACGTGATCATGTCACCGGGGCTTTCGGGTTCCGGTTCGACGCGTAGCGTGCTGGGGTCTGGAGGGCCCGGACGCGGTGGGACGGGCGGTGGGTCCGACCCCACGGCCCGGGCGCCGTCGACCGGTCGCATCATCGCGAACGATTCGTTGAGTTGGTGGCGACGATTCAACACCGCCGGGCAGGTGTTGGCCACTCTCGGGTGGCCCGTCCCACCGAGGCGGTGGCGACGGAGTCCGTGGCAGCCGGTCCCGCCGCTACCCGGCTGCGGCACCACGCGGATCCGGCACGACGCGGCTGCGGCGCCACGCGGATCCCTCGCTATGCGGACCCTGCACGACGCGGCTGCGGCGCCATGCGGATCCGGCACGACGCGGCTGCGGCGCCATGCGGACCCGGCACGACGCGGCTCCGACACCCGATGCTCCGGCGCCCCGGAGGGGCCCCGACGCATGAGACCCGGGCCGAACGGCCCTGGTAACCCGAGGTCATGAGGCGGGCTAGGGGCGAACGTCCCGGAATCTCGGGACCCCTCACGGGGCGTCGGGGTCAGGTGACCTGGAAGACTTCGGGTGCCGTGGGAAGGCGGCGTCGTGGGATGGCGGCATCGGCGTTCCCGGCCGGGAGGCGGTGCAGCGACGGAGAAGGTGGGGAGTGTGTCACGAGGACACTCGATCGCCGTCGATCAGCTCGAACTGTTGCCGGACGCCGCGCTCATCGTCGACGCCCAGGGCGTCATCGAAGGGGTGAACCGACGCGTCGAGGAGATCACCGGTTTCAGCCCTGAGTCACTGATCGGTGCACCCGTCGAGGTCCTCGTGCCCGAACGGTGCCGCGACCTCCACCGTGAAGTCAGGCGCGGGTTCACCGCCGAGCCGCACCGGCGCGCGATGGACTCGGGGCTGGTCGTGCCGCTCCGCCGTTCAGACGATCAGGAAGTCGCGGTCGACATCGGGTTGACGCCGATGCGCGACGGCCGGGTCCTCGCCGTCGTCCGCGATGCCACTGACCGTGCGCGGGCCGAAGCGGAGTTGCGCCACCAGGCGCGGCTCCTCGACGCGGTTGGTCAGGCTGTCATCGCCACCGACCTCGACGGAAGGGTCGAGTACTGGAACGCCGCCGCGGAGTCGCTGTACGGATGGAGCGCCGGGGAGGTCCGCGGTCGGAACATCCTCGAGGTCACACCAAGTGAGGAAATGGTCGAGCAGGGTGCGGCGATCATGACGCAGCTGCGTCGCGGCGAGACCTGGTCGGGGGAGTTCTGGGTCCGGAGTCGGTCAGGGCGCCGGTTTCCGATCTGGGTCGTCGATACCCCCTGTTTCAACGAGGCAGACGAGTTCTGCGGGGTGATCGGGGTCTCGACGGACATCAGCGACCTGTGGGCCGCACGTCACCAGGCGCAGCGCCGGGCCACCCAACAGCAGCACGTCGCCGAACTCGGCCAGCGGCTCCTGGACGTCCGCGATCTCCAGGCGACGTTCCGCGACGTCTGCAGGGTCGTCGCCGAGGTCCTCGACGTCGAACTCGTCAAGATCCTCGAACTCCTACCGGAGCGCACCGGCCTGCTGCTCCGGGAGGGGGTCGGGTGGCGTGCCGGCCTCCTCGGGGAGGCCATCGTCCCGGCCAGCGCATCGTCCCAGGCGGGGTACACGCTCCTGCACGAGCAGCCGGTCGTGGTCGACGACGTCGTCGGGGAACGCCGTTTCGGGATCCCGGACCTCCTCGTCGAGCATGACGTTCGTAGCGGGATGAGCGTCACCATCCCCCGCCAGCGGGAGCGTTTCGGCGTGCTCGGCGTGCACAGCCGGCAACCCCGTGTGTTCACCGACGACGACGCCGCGTTCCTACGAAGTGTGGCGAACCTCGTCGGCGCGGCCGTTGATCGGCACGAGGCGACGATGAGTCTGGAGCGGCTGGCGCTCCATGATCAGCTCACCGGCCTCGCCAACCGCACCCTCGTCCTCGACCGTCTCGGACGGAGCCTGACCCTCGGTGCACGTGGTCATGGCCGTACCGCACTGCTGGTCATGGACATCGCCGAGTTCAAGCTGATCAACGACGGACTCGGCCGCCGCATCGGTGACCACCTCCTCGTCGAGGTCGCCTCGGTGCTCACGGGGATCTTCGACGGTGACCAGTGTCTGGGTCGGATCGGCGATGACCAGTTCGCCATCCTCGTCGAGGATCTCCCGGTGGACCCCGGTGCCGCGGCGACCCGGGCGCTCGAGGTGGCCCACCACGTCCACGAAGCGGTCACCGGCCACTACGTCCTCGAGGGATCCGAGGTCTTCGTCACGGTCAACGTCGGGTTGGCGGTCAGTGATGTGGGCGAGGACGCGGAAGTCCTGCTGCACCAGGCGGCGTCGGCTTCGGCTCATGCGAAGTCCGGTGCGAGTGAGGCGATCGTCCTGTACGGCCATGGCGTCGGCGACAAGTCCGGCCGGCGGTTGACGTTGATCAACGAACTTCGTCACGCCTTCGAACAGGGGGAGTTCTCCCTCGTCTACCAGCCCGAGGTCGACCTGCGGTCGAAGGCTCTGGTGGGCGTCGAGGCGTTGCTGCGGTGGGAGCACCCCACACGGGGCGTGCTCGCTCCCGGTGCGTTCCTCGAAGTCGCGGACAGCATCGGCCTACTGCGGCCATTGTCGCGGACGATCCTGGTAGAGGCGTGTGGTGCGGCGCAGCGCCTCGCCGCTTCCACACCGGGCCGGCCGCCGACGATCGCGGTCAACATCTCGGCGAACGAACTGGTGGCCGACGGGTTCGTCGGTGATGTCGATGTGGCCCTTTCCAGGGCTGAGCTCCCGGCGGACCGGCTCGTCCTCGAGATCACTGAACGTGCCGTCATCCAGGATCACGACCGTGCCGTCACGGTGCTCGAAGAGTTGCGCCGTCGGGGCGTGCGCATCGCGCTCGACGACTTCGGGACCGGGTTCTCCTCCCTGACCCACCTGCACATGCTCCCCCTCGATGCCCTGAAGATCGACAAGTCGTTCGTCGCCCGTCTCGACTCCCGGTCAACGGCGAGGAGCATCGTCGAGGCGACGGTGCACATGGCGACGAGCCTCGGGCTCACCAGCATCGCCGAAGGCGTCGAGACCCGGTGGCAGCGTGACGTGGTCACCGAACTCGGCTGCGACGTCGGGCAGGGCTATCTTTGGAGTCCGCCGGTCCCGATCGGCGAACTGGCTGAATGGGCGCGGTCGCACATCGACCACCCCCGGCAGTTCCCACGGTCCGGCACTGAGCACGGGCCGGAACGGTGACGTGGCCCGTCGGGTGGGTGATGCCGGTCTCACAACGTGTGGCGGCGTCCTCGGAAACCAGGATTTCGCCCAGCCCCGGGCGATCAGCACGATGTGTCGGCTCCGGCGTTGTCCAACGGGGTCGGTCGGACGGCGTCAGGGCTCAACCGCGGACCGGCCGCGCAGGTGTCGGACGGCAGGCCCGTGCTCCGACCAGGGCCGGCCGAGGAAGCCGGGGGAGCCGGGTGAGCGGGTGGAGCCGGGTAAGCGGGGCGAGCCGAGGGAAGCCGGGGGAGCCGGGGGAGCCGGGGAAGCCGGGGGTCAGGACCGGTGCTACCGGCAGCACCGTTGCTCGGAAGCAAGCCAGGCCGGGCACGTGTGCGGGGTGTGCGGACGGCGAGGTCGATGCGAAGCACGTTCGGGCAGAGGAGGTCGCAACGTGAGCCAAGCACCGTCGAAGGCGGCGTCGTTGCCCGCGCTTGGCGCGAGGGGGCACGTCGAGGCACGCGACGTGCGGATGATGCTGGTGCCCCGTCTGGTCGGGTTCGCCGTTGCCATGGTCGTGATCATCCCGACGGGGCTGCCGACCGACGTGCACTTCCGCGCGCTCATCGTCGCTGCGGGGATCGGTGCACTCCTGGTGCCGGTCACGGTCTTCGCACCGACTCGACGCCTGCGCCGCCGGGCGTTCGACATCGGGATGGTGATCGACCTGGTGGTCATCACCTTGCTGGTCCACCTCACCGGGGGACTCCAGTCTCCCCTCCTCCCGATGGTGCTCGCCTGGGCAACGCTCGGGATCCTGGCCTACCGGGGGTTCCTCGCGGTGGTGTTCACGACCGGTCTGGTCGCGACCATCGCGCTCCAGCCCCTGATCGACTCGCTGTTCCACCCGCATCCCGTCGTCGGAGGTCCGTACACCCCCGTCACCATGATCCTGCTGCTCGCCGTCGGGATCGCCGTCTCGGTGGAGATCGCCGCGCGCGTGCTTGACGGCTCACACCAGGCGCTGGACGAACTCGCCAGCACCGACGCGCTGACCGGCGCCTACAACCGGCGGGCCTTCAACCTCCGCCTCGATCAGCTCGTGTCCGTCGACGATCGTCCCTCGTTCACCCTGGCGCTCGTGGACCTGGACTATTTCAAGGACATCAACGACGAGTTCGGTCACCACGTCGGCGACCAGGTCCTGACGGCGTTTGCGAATCGCCTGGCCGAAACGGTGCGCGACACCGACGAGATCTACCGGATCGGTGGCGAGGAGTTCGCCGTCGTCCTGCCCCACACCACGACCGAGCGCGCATGCCGCGTGTTGCGGCGGGTCCAGCGTGAGCTCCGCGTCCGGCCACCCCACCGCGGAATCCCACCGGTCACGTTCTCCGCGGGCCTGGCCGCCGGGTCGGATCCCGACCCGTTCGGCACGGCCGATCGGCGCCTCTATGAAGCCAAGCGGGCGGGTCGCGACCGGGTGACGTGCTCGGCAGCGCTCGAGACCCGCGTCCCGTCCGGGTGATCCTGGTCCGGTGTTCCGTGGCTCTCGACTGGTTGACGTGGCAGGTAGTGCCCCGCTGAGGAGCTGATACGACTCAGGGTCCGGCGTGACCGGAGGCACCACCACCACC
>SLDB01000292.1 GCA_007125475.1 Nitriliruptoraceae bacterium
CGGCGCGGCGGTGCCCGCGGGGCGCTCCAGGCCGGTCTCGCCGCCGGTGCGCTCCCCGGCGGGCGCCGGCTGGCCGATGACGCCGACCGCGCCGAGGTGGAGGAGGTGTGGGGCTGCCCACTGCCCACCACCGAAGGGCGCGACCTGCGGGCCGTCCTCGAGGCCGCCGCCGCGGGGGGGATCGACGTGCTGCACCTCATCGGGGTCGACCCGCTGGCCGACGCCGCCTCCACCTCGCTCGCCCGCGCCGCTCTCGAGCGGGTTCCGACCGTCGTTGTCCAGGACCTCGCCGAGACCGCCACGGTCGCCGAGTACGCCGACGTCGTGCTGCCCGCGGCCGGCCGCCAGGAGCGTGCGGGGACCGCCACGAACTGGGAGGGGCGACGCCAGCGCTTCGCCGCGGCGATCGACGGCCCCGACCTCGTCCAGCAGGACTGGGAGATCATCGTGCAGCTGGCCGCCCTGCTGGGGGCCGACCTCGGGCTCGACGACCTCGACGCCGTCCGCACCGAGGTGGACCGGCTCGGCGTGCGTGACACACCGCACCCGTTCAGCAGCGGCGGCGACGACGGTGCCGGGGTGACCGCCGACGCGGCCACCGACGCGGACGCCGACGCGGCCACCGATGCCGACGGCGACACCGATTCCGGCACCGAGTCGCTCGCGGTGGTGGCGCGCCCCCTGCTGCTGGACCGGGGGACGATGCTCGCCGGCGCCGTCGACCTGATGGCGACGGCCCGCGACGCCGTGGCGGCGCTGTCGGCGGCGACTGCCGCCGACCACGGGCTGGCCGACGGCGACGTCGTGACGCTCACCGGTGGCGAGGGCCGGCTCACCCTCCCGGTCGCGGTGACCGACGGGGTGCGTGACGGCGTGGTGGTGCTCCCGACGAACGCCGCCGAGGCCCCGGTGGGCTCCCTGGCCGAGCCCGACGGCCGTCTGGCGGTGCGCCTCGCCCCGCCCGACGCCGACGGCGCCGGGGAGGTGGCGTGATGGAGCCCTCCACCCCCCTGTGGGTCCCGGTGCTGCAGACCCTCGTCGTGTTCGCCTACTTCCTGCTGTTCACGGCGTTGCTGATCTGGGCCGAGCGCCGGGTCGTCGGCCGGATGCAGTCGCGGATCGGGCCGAACCGGATCGGCCCCGGTGGGGTGCTGCAGACGCTGATCGACGGCGTGAAGATGTTCTTCAAGGAGGACGTCACCCCCTCGATGGTGAACAACCCGATCTACACCGTCGCCCCGCTGGTGGGGGTGATCGCCGGGTTCCTCACCGTCGCGGTGATCCCGATCGGTGGTGAGGTCACGCTGTTCGGCGAGGAGTTCACCCTCGTCGTCGCCGACCTGCATGTCGGGGTGCTGTGGGTGCTGGCCCTGAGCTCGCTGCACGTCTACAGCACGTTCCTCGCCGGGTGGGCCTCGAACTCCCCCTATCCGCTGATGGGGGGGATCCGCTCCAGCGCGCAGATGATCAGCTACGAGATCGCCCAGGGGCTCGCGGTCGCGAGCGTGTTCGTGTATGCCGGCTCGTTGCGGGTCTCCGACATCGTCGCCGCCCAGGCGGGCTCCGGGCCGATCGCCGGGATGCCGGGCTGGTACGCGATCCCGCTGTTCCCCGCGTTCGTGGTGTTCGTGGTCGGGATGGTCGCCGAGGCCGGCCGGCCGCCGTTCGACCTCGCCGAGGCCGAGGGTGAGCTGGTCGGCGGGTTCCACACCGAGTACTCCGGCCTGCGGTTCGGGATGTTCATGCTCGCCGAGTTCATGTCGGTGGTGGTGATGTCGGCGATCGTGGTCACCCTGTTCCTCGGCGGGCCGTCCGGGCCGACGTTCGGGCTCCCCGACGCCGTGGCCTGGGTGATGCCGGTGTTCTGGTTCACCCTGAAGACCGCGGCGTTCGTGTTCTTCTTCATCCTGCTCCGCGGCGCGCTGCCACGGACCCGCTACCACCGGCTGATGGACCTGGGGTGGAAGGTGCTCATCCCGGTCGCCCTGGTGTGGGTACTGGTCACCGCCGCCTGGGTGCTGGTGAGCGAGGCCGGTGGGATCTCGGCCGCCACCCGGACGTGGCTCGCGGTCGGCGCCGGCGTGATCGTGATCGCCCTGCTGCTCACCGGTGAACGCCAGACCGCCCGCGCCACCGACGCCGACGTCGACGCCTGGGACGACCCCGACCGGGACGACCCCGACCGCGACGCGAAACCGCGTGCGCCCCACGACGAGGAGGTTGCACCGTGACGCTCGACGCCGTCCCCGCCCCGGTGATCACCGCGCTGACGTTCGTGGTGCTCGGGGTGCTGCTGTGGCTGTTCCTCACCCGCACCGTCCTCGGACGGGGGTTCGCCGTCCCGCTGAAGGCGATGTTCGTCACGCCGGAGACCGCCGAGTACCCGGAGAAGCCCCGCCCGGTGGCTCCGCGGTTCCACGGCCGCCACCAGCTCAACCGCTACGCCGACGGGTTGGAACGCTGCATCGGCTGTGAGCTGTGTGCGTGGGCGTGCCCGGCGGACGCGATCTACGTCCAGGGGGCCGACAACACGCCGGAGGCCCGCTACTCCCCCGGCGAGCGGTACGCCGACGACTACCAGATCAACTACAACCGCTGCATCCTGTGCGGGCTGTGCATCGAGGCGTGCCCGACCCGGGCGCTGACGATGACGCACGACTACGAGTTCTCGTCGGCGACCCGCGACGGGCTGGTGTGGACCAAGGGTGAGTTGCTCGCCGAGGTCCCCCCCGGTGGCGTCGACACCCCCCACCTCGACCGCGAGGTCCGTGAGCGTGGGCTGAACTACTACGGTGGCCTCGCCGTCACCCCGCCGTTGTTGCACGGCGGCACGTACCAGCCGGCCGCGGCCGCTCCCTCGGCGCGGGCCGGAGAGGTGATCCCGCACGGTGAGCTGCCCGAACCGGGCGACGAACCGCACGACCCCGCCACCGTCGGCGACCCGACCCGTCAGCGCCCCGGAGATGCACCGCGATGACCCTGCTGGCCCAAGTTGCGCCGACGGCCGGCGGCACCGCGGAAGTGGTGGTGTTCTGGGTGTTCGCGGTGATCGCGCTCGGTTCGGCGATCGCGGTGATCTCGCTGCGCAACGTCGTGCACGGCGCCGTGATGCTGGTGCTGAACTTCCTCTCCATCGGGGGGTTGTTCCTCACCCTGGAGTCGGCGTTCCTCTCCGTGATCCAGGTGCTGGTGTACGGCGGCGCGATCATGGTGCTGTTCCTGTTCGTGATCATGCTCCTGGGTGTCGACCGCGACGACCTGCTCCAGGCCGATCTCCGGACCCGGGTGCTGGCGATCGCCGGCGGGGCGCTGCTGGCCGGCGCGGTGCTGTTCGCGTTCGTCGGCCCGTATACGTCCGAGGCGTCGGTGTGCGGCCCCGACGCGCCGGCTCCGGGCCCCGGAGAGGTCGCGTGCGCCGGTCTCGCCGAGGCCTACGACGAGGACGATGGGGCCGGTGCCCGTTTCCTGGGGCGCTCGCTGTTCACCACCTACACCTACCCCTTCGAGCTCGCCGCGCTGCTGCTCACCGTCGCCACGATCGGGGCGGTGATCCTCGCCCGTCGCCGCGACCTCGAGCCGGAGGACGAGGACCTCGCCGACCTCGACGCCGCCGCCGCGGACGACCTCGACGGTGACGACCTCGACGGCGCGTCGGGCGCCGCCGCCGAGCGGCACGTCGCCGGCGACGGGCCCGGCACCACCGAGCGGGGGGGCTGACGTGGAGATCGGGTACTACTTCATCCTCTCCGGGCTGATGTTCTGCATCGGGCTCGTCGGCGTCCTGCTGCGCCGCAACGCGATCGTGCTGTTCATGTGCGTCGAGCTGATGCTCAACGCCGTCAACCTCACCCTCGCCGCCGCCGCACGGATGTGGGCCGGCCCCGACGGTCAGGTGTTCGTGTTCTTCGTGATCGTCGTCGCCGCGGCCGAGGTGGTGGTCGGGCTCGCGATCATCGTGAACCTCTACTTCCGGCGCGGGACCCTCGACGTCGACGTTCCCCAGCTGCTGAGGTGGTGACGTGATCCAGCTCGCGTACGCGGCCGGGGAGGCGAACGAGGTCATCGAGGCGACCTCGGGGGTGATCGGTGCCGCCTGGCTCGTCCCGGCGCTCCCCCTGGTGGGGTTCGTCGTGGTGCTGCTGGCCACCCGGACGCTGCGTGACCGGGCGGCGGTGATCGCGATCGCCGCCAGCGCCGCGGCGTTCGTGGTGAGCGTCGCGGTGGCCATCGCCGTGCTGGCCGACCCGGCGAGCTACGTGCGTCCGATGCCGACGTGGATCGACGTCGGTGGGTTCACGGTCACCTTCGACCTGTTGGTCGACCAGCTCACCGCCGTGATGCTGCTGGTCGTGACCGGGGTCGGGTTCCTCGTCCACCTCTACTCCGTGGGGTACATGCACGGCGACGAGCGCTACCCGCGGTTCTTCGCCTACCTCAACCTCTTCCTCGCCTCGATGCTGATCCTCGTGCTGGCGGGGGACCTGCTCACCCTGTTCCTGGGATGGGAGCTGGTGGGGCTCTCCAGCTACCTGCTGATCGGGTTCTGGTTCGAGGACGCCTCCAACGCCTCGGCCGCGAAGAAGGCGTTCGTCACCAACCGCGTCGGCGACGTCTCGTTCATGGTCGCGATGTTCCTGGCGTTCGCGACGTTCGGCACCCTGGAGATCCTCGAGCTCGTCGAGGACGCCGCGACGCTTTCGTCGACGACGGCGTTCGCCCTGGTGCTGCTGCTCATGGGCGGTGCCGCGGCGAAGTCGGCGCAGATCCCGCTGCACGTGTGGCTCCCCGACGCGATGGCCGGACCGACCCCGGTCTCGGCGCTGATCCACGCCGCGACGATGGTCACCGCCGGGGTCTACCTCACCGTCCGGATGTCGCCGGTGCTGGTCGCCTCCCTGGACGCGATGACGGTGATCGCCTGGATCGGGGCGCTCACCGCGCTGCTCGCGGCGCTGGTGGCGGTCCGCCAGGACGACATCAAGAAGATCCTGGCGTACTCGACGGTGTCCCAGCTCGGGTTCATGTTCATCGCCGTCGGGGTCGGGGCGTTCCGCGAGGCGATCTTCCACCTCGTCACCCACGCGTTCTTCAAGGGCCTGCTGTTCCTCGCCGCCGGGTCGGTGATGCACGCGATGGCCAACCGCACCGACATCTGGCGGATGGGCGGGCTGCGCAAGGTGATGCCGGTGACGTTCGCCACCTCGCTGATCGGGTGGTTGGCAATCTCGGGGATCCCGCCGTTCGCCGGGTTCTTCTCCAAGGACCAGATCCTCACCGAGGCCTACCTGCACGGCTTCGGCGGCGTGTACGTCGTCGGGCTCGTCGCTGCGATCCTCACCGCGTTCTACATGTCGCGGTGGTTCTTCCTGATCTTCCTGGGCACCCCGCGGTGGCCGGCCGACGCCCACCCCCACGAGTCCCCGACGACGATGACCACCCCGCTCATCATCCTCGCCGTGCTCTCGGCCGGTGGCGGGCTCGCACTCAACCCGGTGCACTCCGGGCCGCTGTACCAGTTCCTCGCCCCGGTGTCGGCCTCCGTGGAGGGGCTCGGACTCACCCCCGCCGGCCCCCTCACCGAGGCCGTCCTCATCCCGGTGGCGATCGTGGCGGCCCTCGTCGGGATCGCCACCGCCTGGGCCGCCTACCTGCGCCGCGACGTCAGCCAGGGGGTGGTGCGCGAACCGGTCCGCGGCCCGCTGGCCGAGCTCTTCGAACGCAAGTTCTTCGTCGACGAGCTCTACGAGGCGGTGTTCACCCGCTTCGGGCGGCGTGCCGCCGAGGTGATGGTGTGGTTCGACACCCGGGTCATCGACGGTGCGGTGAACGGTGCCGGGGCCGCCTCGCTCGCGGTGGCACGTACCACCCGCCGCACCCAGACCGGGGGTGTGCGCACCTACGTGGGTGCGATGCTCGCCGGCGCCATCGTGGTCGTCGCCGTCCTGATGCTGCAGGTGAGGTAGCCGATGGGGATGATCACGCTCACGATCGCGCTGCCGCTCGCCGGGGCGTTGATCCTCGCGTTCGCCCCGGAGCTCAACGAGCGCGGGGTGAAGGCGGTGGCGCTCACCGCGGCCCTCGGGTCGTTCGTCGCCTCGCTGGTGCTGCTGTGGCAGTTCGACCTCGCCGAGCCGGGGCTGCAGCTGCTGGAGCGGTTCACGTGGATCCCCGCGATCGGGGCC
>SLDB01000243.1 GCA_007125475.1 Nitriliruptoraceae bacterium
AGAACCCATCGGCCGTGATCGTGCTGCCAAGGGTGCGGCGCCCCCGCGGCGCCCACGACCGGAGTCGGTGGCCCCGCCCCGGCCCAACCTCCCCGACGACGAGGAACCGCAGCTTCCCAAGCGGATCCGCCGGGAGATCGAACGCCTGCTGGGCCGTGGCGCCAAGGCCCGCGACGTCGCGCTGGCGCTGAGCATCGGTTCGGCCGCGATCGACGAGGAGCGCATCGACGTCGCCCTCGAGGTCCTCGCCTGGGCGAAGTACGAGGCCCCGAAGCTCTCGTCCGTCCGCGAGGCGTACGGCGTCGCGCTCTACCACGACGAGCAGTTCGCCGCCGCCCTCACCGAGCTGCAGGCCTACCGCCGCCTCACCGGCCGCAACGACCAGAACCACGTCATCGCCGACTCGTTGCGCGCGCTCGGGCGGGACGTCGACAAGGTCGCCGAGGCCGCCGAGGAACTCGTCGCCGACGCTCAGGCCCCCGAGGACCGTCGGGCCGAGGCGGTGATCGTGTGGGCCGCCGCGCTGGCCGACGGCGGTGACGTCGGAGCCGGCCGAGCCGTCCTGCGGCGATTCCTGGAGCGGCCACGCTCCTCCGACGCCGAACACGACCTGCGGGTGCGGATCCTCGCTGCTGACCTCGCCGAACGGGCCGGAGACGACACCGAGCTCGAACGTCAGCTCGAGCTCATCGTCGCCGTCGACCCCGGCTTCCTCGACGCCGACGAGCGCCTCGCCGCGCTGCGCGACGCGCAGAACTGATGACCCCCTCCTCCGCGTCGGAACCCCGCCACGTTCACGCCCGCGACCATGGCCGGTGCGATCAGTCGTCGACGACGTCCTCGAGGTCGTCGTCCTCCTCGTCGGACGGATCGTCCTCGACGACGAGACGGTCCCCGGGGAGGGCGACGTGCAGGATCGCCTGGCCCGGTTGCACCAGCGGGAGCGTCGTCGCCCCGACCACGTAGGCGTCCTCGTCGGCGGTGACGCTGGCGCGTTCCTCGCCGAGCGGGCTCACCGTCGACCACAACGGGTCACCGGCCCGGACCAGCTCACCGGCCGAGCACAGCAACTCGAGGATCCCGCCGCGTTCGGCGCGCAGCCACCGCGACTCATTGAGCAGCATCGGCTCGGACGACGCCGGCGGGGGGGCGTCGTCGATCATCCCCAGGTGCGCGAACACCTGCAGCGCCCCCCGACGGGCCACGTCGATCGCGTCGTCGTCGAACCGCCGTGGGGCGCCGCCCTCGAAGGTGAGCACCGGCACGCCACGGTCGTGGGCGATGGCGCGCAACGAACCCTCACGCAGCCGTGACGGGAGGACGAACGGCGCCCCGAACACCACCGCCAGCGCGCCGGCGTCGGCGTCGTCCTCGACGATCCTCACCTGCGGGGTGTTCGTCCGGGTGTTGGCCGCGGTGTGCAGGTCGATGCCGACGTCGCTGTCGTCGATCACTTCGTCGCAAACGATCCGGGCGATCCGGGCCGCCATCGAGCCGGTGTGCGACCCCGGGAACGAGCGGTTCAGGTCCCGCCGGTCCGGCAGGTACCGCGACCCGATCTGCACCCCCGGCACGTTCACGATCGGCACGATCACCACGACCCCGGCCAACTGTGACGGATCCAGGGCGTCCAGCAGCTGCCGGCAGGTGGCGATCCCGTTGAGCTCGTCGCCGTGCACCGCGGCGGTGACGAACGCCCGGGGGCCGTCCTCGACCCCGTTCAGCACCGCCATCGGAAGGGTGGTGCGGTCGCCGAGGTAGGACTCCGAGATCGTCGGGGCGATGTCACGGCGCTCACCCGGCTCGACGGTGACCCCGGCGACGGTGACCGGCCCCCCCGTCATGGGCGCGAACCGATCGTGGGGCGCAACGCCCCGCGCACCGCCCCGCGCTGCGCGGCCCGGTCGGTCTGCAGGTAGCCGTGCTGGGGGTCGACGAGCCCGTGGCCCGCCAGCGTCAGCCGCCCCAGCAGCATCCTGAAGTTCATCCCGGACCGGTCGGTGAGCGAGACCTCGGCGTCGGTGTCCAGCGGACCGCACACGATCCGGGTGCGCACCAGCAGCCGGTGTTCGGGCCTGGCCCGGGTGTCGCGGACACGACGGTCACCGACCACCAGCGCCTCGATCTCGTGGTGGACCGGCTTCGTCCTGGTGCCCAGGACGACGTCGAAGCGCACCCGACGTCGCCGCTCG
This sequence comes from Nitriliruptoraceae bacterium, assembly GCA_007125475.1. Lineage (GTDB taxonomy): Bacteria > Actinomycetota > Nitriliruptoria > Nitriliruptorales > Nitriliruptoraceae > SLDB01. The sequence goes on from SLDB01000243.1 coordinate 2,193, forward strand.
CCGGTGTCCGGGTCCCGCACCTCGCCGAGCTCGGTGAGGTCACCGATGTGCAACGCGCTCGTCCGGGCCCCCGTGTCGAGCTTCGCCCGCAGCCGCAGCCCCCACTCGGGGAGCTCGACGTGCTCCTTCCACCCGAACACGGGGAGTCGGGCGTTGCGGGCCACGATCGACTCCACGGGTGCTCCCTCGTCGCCGCCACGGCCACCAGAGCCTACTGGCGCCACCGCCGGCACCCGTGCGTCCATCAGCGCCGACGGCCGCAGCCCGCCCGACCCGCACCGGGCGAGGGTCACGGCAGCGTGCGCCGCGGCGGATGGAACGGGGTGCGGCCGCGCCGTCGCCGCCGGCGGTCGATGATCAGGATCATCGCGATCCCGGCGAGGAACCCGGCGATGTGGGCGTCGTAGGCCACCGGGTCACCGACCGGCTGCTGCACCGCGGTGACCTGCAGCGCGAACCACCCCAGCAGCAGCAGCCACGCCGGGAACGTCACGACGGCCGCGATGAGGTAGAAGCGCACCGTGCGGAGCCCGGGCACGAACCACGTCAGCACGTACAACGGGAACGGGACCAGGGTGAGCACCGTCGCCCTCGGGAAGCACAGCAGGTAGGCGCCCAGGATCGCGGCGACGAGCCCCGACGCACCGACGAGCGGGGTGGTCGAAGCCGGCTGCACCAGCGCGTGCGCCGAGGTGGCCGCGACCGCTCCCAGCAGGGTGAACCCGGCGAACCGCAGGTGTCCGATCCGCGACTCGACGTCGTCGCCGAACACGACGAGGTAGATCAGGTTGCCGAACAGGTGCAGCGTCGAACCGTGCAGGAACGCCGAGGTCACCGCCGACAGCGGGATGTTCTTCTCGATCCCGTCGGTGGGGCAGCCCTGCAGCGCCGCCGCCAGCTCTCCCCCGGACAGCGGTTGCAGCGTCGTCAGCTCCCGCGGGATCGCCGAGTACTCGTACAGGAAGCGCATCTGGTCGCAGGCGTCGCCGGCGAGCTGGAACCCGAAGAACACCACGGCGTTCACCGCGACCAGCAACCAGGTGACGTAGCCCCGGCGGTGCGGCCGGGTCAGGTCGCCGATCGGGATCATGCGTGACGCCCCCGGCTCGTGGAGGCGGGGACGTTACCGCCGGGTTCGTCCACTGGCCGGTCGACCCGCCGTCGGGTCGTCACCCCCCGGCGGTAGCATCCGTGACGTCGGGCACCGGGTCGGGCACCGGAGGGAGAGACATGGACGAGCCAGACCGTTCGGGCCGGCCGGACGGCTCGGGTCAGCCGGCGACGCCACCGTCCACCGGTGCCGCCGCTCACGGCGCCACCGACCGGGTACAGACACTGCGGGAGCGGCTCGACGGCATCGCCGACGTCCCGGTCGCCGAACGTGTCGCCCTGTTCGAGGACGCCAACGCGGTGCTCGCCGACGAGCTCGCCGCCCTCGACGAGGTCTGACCCTGTCGACGCCGCGACGCCGCCTCGACGCGGAGCTGGTGCGCCGGGACCTCGCCCCGTCGCGTGCCGTCGCGCGTGAGGCGATCGCGGCCGGGTTGGTCACCGTCGACGGCGCCCCCGCGACGAAGCCCGCCACCCAGGTCGCCGCCGGCCAGGCCCTGCACCTGACGGCCTCCCCACGTGCCTACGTCTCCCGCGGGGGGGAGAAGCTCGCACACGCCTTGGACCGATTCGGGGTGGATCCGGCCGGGCGACGGTGTCTGGACGCCGGGGTCTCCACCGGCGGGTTCACCGACGTGCTGCGACGCCGCGGCGCCGCCCACGTCGATGCCTACGACGTCGGGTACGGGCAGGTGCACGAACGCATCCGCACCGACGAGGGCGTCACCGTCCACGAACGCACCAACGTCCGTCACCTCACCGCCGAGGACGTCACCCTGCCGGCCCCCGACCTGGTCGTCGTCGACGTGTCGTTCATCTCCCTCACCGTGGTGCTGGGCGCGCTGCGTGCGGTGGCCGCCGACGACGCCGAGGCCGTCGTCCTCGTCAAACCGCAGTTCGAGGCCGGCCGAGGCGAGGTCGGTCGCGGCGGTGTCGTGCGCGACCCGCAGGTGTGGCGGCGGTGCCTCGATGACGTGGCTCAGGCAGCCGCCGCGCTCGACTGGCGGTGCGCGGCGGCGACGGCGTCACCGCTCACCGGCCCCGCCGGGAACGTGGAGTTCCTCCTGCACCTCACCCCGGGTGGCCCGGTGGCATCCTCACCGGCGCCTGCCGGCTCAGGGGGAGCCGGAGAGGCGCACGACGTCGGTGGCCGCGCCCTCGAACCCGCCGTCGCCGCACGCCTCGAGGCCGCCGTCGCCGAGGGGGTCGCGCTCGTGGCCTCCACGGCCGTGAAGGGAGACGCATGAAGATCGGGCTCGTCGTCCACCCCGGCCGTCAGGACTCGGTCGCCGCGGCGCTCGACGCGGCGCGTCTGCTGCAGGGCCTGGGGGCCGAGGTGGTCCTGGGCGGCACCGTCGAACCCGACGACCCGCCGCCGGAGCTCTCGGCCCTGGCCACCCCCTGCGAACCGGGGATGTTCGCCGACGGGCTGGACCTCGCGATCTCGTTCGGCGGTGACGGGACGTTCCTGCGCGCCGCCCATCTGTGCCGTGACGGCGACGTCCCCCTCCTGGGGGTGAACCTCGGGCGCCTCGGGTTCCTCGCCGAGGTGGAGCTCGACGACCTCGGGCCGGCGCTGCGCGCCGTGGTCGACGACAAATTCCAGATCGAGGACCGGGTCACCCTCGAAGCCGTGATCGAAGCCCCCGACGGGGAGGTCCTGCAGCGCACGTGGGGGCTGAACGAGATCGCGGTGGAGAAGACCGTCCGCCAGCGCCTGTTGCAGATGGACGTCCACCTCAACGGGACGTTGTTCGCCAAGATCCCTGCCGACGCGTTGATCCTGGCGACCCCGACCGGCTCGACCGCGTACGCGCTCTCGGCCGGCGGACCGATCGTCTCGCCCCGCCTGGACGCCGTCCTGGTCGTCCCCGTCGCGCCGCACAGCCTCTTCGACCGCACCGTGGTCGCCGGCCCCGACGAGCCGGTGCGGGTCGAGCTGCTGGCCGACCAGGCACCGGCGATCGTCTCCGCCGACGGACGGGACGCGGTGGAGGTCCCGCCCGGAGGGGCGGTCACCGTCACCGGCGGGGGGAGGCCGGTGCGTCTGGCGCGCGTCGGGTTGTTGGACTTCGCCACGCTGGTGCGACGAAAGTTCGGGCTGCGATGAGCGATCACCCCCCGCCCCCGACGATCGAGGAACTCACGATCCGCGGCCTCGGTGTGATCGAGGACGCCAGCCTGCGCCTGGCCGACGGTCTCACCGTCGTCACCGGCGAGACGGGGGCCGGCAAGACCATGCTCGTCACCGCGTTGCAGCTGTTGCTCGGTGCCCGGGCCGACGCCTCGCTGGTGCGCAGCGGCGAACCGCGGGCCACCATCGACATGGTCCTCACCCCGGCACCGCAGAGCGCCGCCGCGTGGGCTGACGGCGCCGACCTCGTCGTCTCGCGTGAGATCCCCGCCGAGGGGCGTTCACGGGCGCGCCTGGGTGGCCGCCCGGTCCCGGTGGCGACACTCACCGAGGTCCTCGCCGGCCACGTCGAGGTCCACGCCCAGCACGAGCACGTCCGTCTGTCACGTCCGGCAGTGCAACGCGAACTCCTCGACCGCTACGCCGGTGACCCGCACGCCCGCAACCTCGACACCTACCGGGAGGCGTTCGCCGCCTTCAACGAGGCCCACCGCCGCCGTGAGCGGCTGAACGCCGACGCCCGCCACCGTGCCCGTGAGCTCGACCGGCTGCGGTTCGAGGTCGACGAGATCGACGCCGCCGAACTCGACCCGGAGGCGGACGCCGGACTCGACACCGCGATCGGGCGGCTCGCCCACGCCGACGAGGTCCGCACCGCCGCCGCGCAGGCCGCCGAAGCCCTCGGCAGCGACGGCGCCGGCGAGCCCGTCGGGGTCGCCGTCGA
>SLDB01000259.1 GCA_007125475.1 Nitriliruptoraceae bacterium
GGCCTGCCCCACGAACTGGCGTCGACCGGCCTGCGCCGGCGGACCTCCCCCGCGGATCGCTCGCTCTGGAGTTGTGAGGTGTTGACTACGGTGCGTTACAAGCCACGGTCGGGACGATACCCGACTGCGGCGCAAGCGAACACCCTACGTCGAGCAACCCAAGACGTCTACGGCAAACTCTTCATAACTCCAGCAACATGACCTAGTGTTCTGCTCACGCCAGCACCCGCGTCCGTGGATGGGACGCCACCTTCCGACCGGAGAGCAGGCAGGAGCAGACGTGGACGTCAGTCAGCAGGAGCCCGGCGGACGTGTCGGCATCGATCTCACGGCGGAACTCGAGCTCGATGCCCGCCCACCGCAGGCCGACCTGCACGATCCACAGCAGCGGCGCGAAGTCGAGGCGTCGCTCACCCGGATCCCCGGCGTCCTCGCCACCCGGATCGTGCCCGGGTTCGAACGGGACGTCGACGAGTTGCACGTCGTGACGACGCTGTCGACGACGCCGAAGCACACCGTGCGCGACGTGCAGACCCTCTTGATGGCCAAGCACGGCGTCACCACCGACCATCGCGTGGTCAGCGTCGTGCAACTCGAATCCGGCGACGGCGTCTCGGCCCCGAGCGAGAGCCGGGTCGCGATCGAACGCGTCGGGTTGGCGAACGCCGGCCTCACCGTCGCGGCCGAGGTCGAGCTCCGCGCCGGCGACGCCCGACACCGCCACGTGCACGAGGCGGCGGCGACCACCGCCGGCCGACACCGTGCCGTCGCCCAGGCCACGCTGGCCGGGGTGGCCGCTCTCCTGGGCGCAGACGACCACGCACTCGAGCTCGACGGCGTCGAGGTGATCGAGATCGGGGGCGTGGCGACGGCGGTGACCGTCCTCACCCGGCGCAGTATCCGGGGCACCGAGATCCTCAGCGGGACCGCGGTGGTTCGTGAGGCACCCGCCGACGCGATCGCACGCGCCGTCCTCGATGCGACGAACCGCAGCCTCTCCCGCGCCCTCGGGTGACCGGCGGCGGGGCACCCCCCATCCGTACCGGCCCGCTGGCCGGCCCCGGTCAGGGCACGTCCTCGATGACCACACCGGCGGCACGGAGCTCGTCGAGGAGCTGAGCCGGGACGGTGTCCTGGATCACCGCCAGCGCACGGAGGTCTTCCCCACGGATCGACAGGACCCGTCGGTTGAAATCTCCCCGCTGGACCTGGATCGACTCGATGTACCGCCGGACGGCGTCGTAGCGGTCGCCCAGGGTCTCCAGACGACGCAGATCGAGCATCGTGGCGTCACTGGTCGTTCCGCCCCGGGGCTGCTCCCCGGGGAGCACCTCCGCCGGGCTCACGCCGTAGAACTCCGCGAGCTCGAGGAGCCGCGTCGCGCTGATGTTTCGGTCACCGCGTTCGTAGGAGCCGACCACCGCGGCCTTCCACCGGCCCTCGGAGGATCGCTCGACCTCCTGCAGCGACAACCCCCGGGCGAGACGCACGTCCCGGAGACGCTCACCGACCTCTTGCGAGTACGACATCCGTTGCTCCCCCTCGACCCCGCTCGCACGGGGCAGGCGGACACGCTAGCGACCACCGTCGGCGTCGGTCACCTCCACGTGCTCACGACCGCCGACGATCGGTGGCCCACGACAGCGTCCGCGCCAACCCCTCCGGCAACGTCGTCCACGGTTTCCACCCCAGCTCGCGGACGGCGAGTCGGGTATCGACGCAGCTGTGACGGACCTCCCCCGGCCGGGCCGGCTCGTACCGCGGTGGGACGGTGCTGCCGGTGGCGGCCGCGAGCCCGTCGAAGAGTTGGTTCACCGAGGTGCGCTCGCCGGTCCCGATGAGGTAGCGCCCCCCGTCACCCCGTTCGGTCGCCAGCACCATCGCGTGGACGACGTCATCGACGAACACGAAGTCGCGCGACTGCTCACCGTCGCCGTAGATCACGCACGGGGCTGCATCGAGCATCCGGCCGATGAACGTTGCCACGACACCGCCCTCGCCCGCCGTGGTCTGGTGCGGGCCGTACACGTTGGCCAGGGTGAGCGCCGTGAAGTCGAGGCCGTACAGCACCCGGTAGGTGCGCAGGTAGTCGAGGACGACCCGCTTGGACACCCCGTACGGCGAGAGCGCAGGGGAGGTGAAGGACTCGTCCACCGGGAGCTCGTCCTCCTTCGGCTCGCCGTACGAACCGATCGAGGAGGCGTAGACCACCTTGCGCACCCCGGCGCGGTGCGCAGCTTCGAGGACGGCGACGCTCCCCAGCACGTTGACGTCCGCGTCGTGCACCGGGTCCTCGACACTACGCCGGACATCGACCTGCGCCGCGAGGTGGTGGACCACCTCCGGTCGGAGCCGCTGCATCAGCGGTGTGAGGCCCCCGCGACGGATGTCGAGGCGGTTGAACTCGAACCGACCGGCGTGCCGCTCCGAACGGGCCTCGGCGAGGTTGGCCAGCGAGCCGGTCGACAGATCATCGACACCGACGACGCGCCGACCGTCTTCCAACAGGCGGGTGACGAGGTTCGAACCGATGAACCCGGCCGCTCCGGTCACCAGTACGGGCGCGTCGGGCATGGACACCTCGGGTGGCGGGCGGGGCGGCGGGCTGCACCGACACCGGTGCACCCCGGTGCCCGACGTCGACGCGGCGTGAGCCTAGTAAGACCTTGATAGGTCGTGAGTGCCGGCGCAGGCACCGGTGGCCGTCTACGTGGACGCCTCGTCCGATGCGTCGGCGAGGTGGTCACGGATCCGCGTCACGAGGGCCTCGGGGGCGTGCTCCACACATTCGCGGGCGACGATCGCCCGCAACTGCTCCTCGAACGTCGCCCGGTCCGTGCAGGGGTAGCACTCCGCGAGGTGGGACTCGAGGTCGCCGACCTCGTCAGCGGCGAGCTCGCCGTCGAGGAACGCCTCCAGTCGCTCGAGGACCTCGGCGCAGCGTCCACCTTCGACACAGTGGTCACCGTTCACGGTCGCACCTCGGTCTCGGGGTTGGGGGGGATGTCGTCGTCGCCCGGGTCGAGGAGACCACGGGAGCGCGCATAGGTAGCCAACGCCTTCTGCAGCGCCCTTCTTCCCCGATGGAGTCGTGACATCACGGTGCCGACCGGGGTGTCCATGATCTCGGCGATCTCCTTGTAGGCGAACCCCTCGACGTCGGCGAGGTACACCGCCACCCGGAACGACTCGGGGAGGTCTGCGAGGGCCTGCTTGACCTCGTCGGAGCTCAACGACGCCAGCACGATCCGCTCGGCGGACCCGCCGACCCGCGAGGCCTCGTCGTACAACGAGAACTCGTCGATCTCCTCCTGCAAGGACTCCTGGGGGCGTCGCTGCCGCTTGCGGTACATCGAGAGGTACGTGGTGTGCAGGACCCGGTACAGCCACGCGCGGAGGTTCGTCCCGGGCTCGTACTGGTGGAACGACCGGTAGGCCTTCGTGACCGCTTCCTGGACGAGGTCCTCGGCATCGGTGGGGTTCCGGGTGTAGCGCAGGGCCGCCGAGTACAGCCGGTCGAGGTGGGGCAGGGCCTCGGCCTCGAAGCGCTCCCGACGCTCGGTGTCGGTGAGCGTACGCCGGTTCGAGGTCACCTCGTTGGAACTGCTCACCGGCCACCGCCCACCTCGTCGCGTCCCGGTGAGCGTAACGCCGCCACGGCGTCGGATCCGCACCGGGATCTCCACACAGCAACTGATATGAAAATCATTGAAAGTACTTCGGAATCTACCGTACGTGCCGTGAGGACATCGAGGTTCCGGAGCGGCCGCGGCGATCACGCCCCCCGCAGCGGTCCGGCTCCGGCGCCGGCCCCGGTACCCGCCGGGGCCGGCACCTCCTCCCCGGTCGGTCCCGGATCCCGTCAAGGAGACCGAGATGCACACCCCCGAGTGGCTCGAGGACGAGGCCCCCGGCGGCCGAAATCGCCGTCCCGTGCTCATCGCCGTGGCCGCGGCGCCGTGGCTGTTGGTCGTCGGCCTCCTGGTCGGTACCGGGAACGAGGGCGATGGACCCGACACCCCGGTCGCCGCCGGCTCCCACGTCGAGGCCGGGGACGGTGCACACGACCCCGGCCGTGGCGCTGCGGACGTGGCCGCACCGTCCGTCCCCGACGATCCCGCGGCCACGATGACCCCGCCGGGCAGTGGAGCGTCGGAGGCGGAGGTCGCGCCCCCGCCGACGGGGACCGCCCCAGACTCCGCGGCCCCGGACGCCACCGACGGCGACGCCGCGGTGACCTCACCGTTCCCGCCTCCGCCGATCGCCCTGCAGCACCTCGAACTCGACGACCCCGTCCTCGACGAGGCGTCAGCGATGGCCGTCGTCGTGGCCGACGCCTGGCTCGGGGGCGAGCCCCGCCGCCTCGTCGTCGAGTCGGTGGCACGAACCTCGTCACGCACCGCGGTCGCCGCCGTGACCGCGATCGGTGACGACGGCGTACAGCGGTTCGGGGTCCCACTCGCGCTCACCGACGACGGGCCCGCACCGACCGCGACGCCGTACCCGCTGACACCACCGATCGACGAACCCGTGGACCCCCCGCCGCTCGAGGAGGTCGACGACCCGACGGTCCACGCCGCGGTCGCCTCCGCGATCGCCGAGGCCGGGTTCGGCGACCTCACCGTCGACGCCGTCTACACCGCCGAAGGCTGGCCACTGCTCGCCGACGTCCGTGACCGTGACGGTGACGAGCGACCCACGGTGTGGGTCACCGACGCCGGTGGTGAGGTGACCGTCGCCGCGGGGCGCGACCTCCCGCCGATCACGGTCTACCTCGACGAGAACGGCGAGATCGCCGAGGTCTGGGGGTACGACCAGTGAGCCGCCACGCGCACCCGGCCGGCACGCGCCGACCCCCGGATCGACGCCCCACCACGGCCAACCCGGAGCACCTGGCCGTCCTCCTCGTCCGGGCATGGGAGGAGGTCCGTTCCGGACGCCGTCCGTTCGGCCAGATCGCTCCGTTGCTCTCCCCGGTGATGCGGCGGCGGTTCGGTGCCGACCTCGCCACCGCACGTCGGGGGCCCGAGGCGCCACCGCTGCGGGTACGCCGGGCCGTGACGTGCGCCCCGGTCGACGGCGTGTGCGAGGTGAGCATCGTGATCGAGCGTGACGGGCGTGTCACCGCCGTCGCGGTCCGTCTCGAACGCCACCGCGGGGGGTGGCGCGTCGTCGAGTTCACGGCACCCGAGTCCGGGATCGCCCCCCTGCACACCGCGTCGCTCGCCGCTGAGCCGCGTGACGCCTTCGACGAGGTCCTCGACGAGGCCGGCGGCACCGAGGAGGCGCCGTCGGCACCCCGACCGGCGTCCGACTACGGGCTCGACGGCGACGGCGACGGGCCGGGGACGGTCGCGCCCGTGATCCCGCTCAGGCCCCGTGGCAACGCTTGAACTTCTGGCCGCTGCCGCACGGGCACGGATCGTTCCGCCCCACCTTCTCGTCGACGGTGTGCGTCCCACCGACCGCGACGCGCCGCACCGTCGAGCCGTCCTGGCGGCGCTCCACCTCACGGCCGCGGTCGTCGGTGGTCGTCGCCGAGTCACCGGCCGTGTACTGCGACGCCCCACCCCCCGAACGGTAGGTGTACTGCGCCGAACGCTCGTCGAGGGGGATCGCGGCCGCGACCCGCTGAGCGCCGTCGTCGGGTTCACCGTCTCCGGAACCTGTGTCCGCGTCGTCGTCCGCGGCGTCCCCGGCCGCCTCGCCGTCGACGACGCCTCCGCCGAGGTCTGACGGCGGCGAGCCCGCGGTCTCCGGCGACGCCGGGTCCGACGCGGCCGCGCCACCGGGGGTCGCCGGTTCGCCACCATCGGTCCCGGTCCCACCACCCTCGTCGTCGCGACGGATCGGGATCCGGAAGAAGTACGTGGTGGCCTCCTCCTTCACCCCACCCATCATCTCGACGAAGGAGTCGTAGGCCTCACGCTGGTACTCGGTGAGCGGGTCACGCTGGCCGACGGCCCGCAGCCCGATGCCGTCACGCAACGCGTCCATCTCGTAGAGGTGCTCCCGCCACTTGCGGTCGACGACGGAGAGGATCACGCGCCGTTCGATCTCGCGCATCACGTCCTCGCCACCGACCTCCTCCTCGCGACGTTCGTAGGCCGCGGCAGCGTCCGAGTACAGCGCGTCCATCA
>SLDB01000307.1 GCA_007125475.1 Nitriliruptoraceae bacterium
CGTCCTCGCCGCCCGGGACCGCTCCGCCGCGGCGGCCGTCGCCCCGCCGCACGGGCTCACCCTGGAACACGTGCGGTACGGCCGGCGGTGGCCGGCGGCGCCACCACCGTCGGCCCGCCGACTGCTGGCCGGTTGACCGTCCGTCCGCGGTCCGGGTACGCTTGGCGTCCGCGGTCCCCAGTGGACCGCACGTTCCGTTACGGGCCGGTGTACGCCCACCCCCGGACCGGGACACGACGTCGCCACGCCACCGCCGGACGACACCTTCGTCACCGGCACCGGCGGCAGGTCCCCCGCATCGACACCGACGCGGCCCGCGTCGAGCGGGGCGGACCGAAGGCCACGTGACCACCGACCCGGCGCCGACCGCCGCCGTCGTGCCCAGGGCGCCGCGGCACCGCGGGGCGAGACGCCGACGAGGCCACCGAGGACCCCAAGATGCGCACGTACACCCCCAGCGCGAAGGACATCACGCGCGAGTGGTTCGTCGTCGACGCCGACGGCCAGACCCTCGGCCGGCTCGCCACCCGGATCGCGAAGGTCCTCCGCGGCAAGCACAAGCCGACCTGGACCCCCAACCTCGACGTCGGTGACCACGTCATCGTGATCAACGCCGACAAGATCGTGCTCACGGGGGCGAAGTCGGAGCAGAAGCTCTACCACGCCCACTCGGGGTACCCGGGCGGTCTGCGTTCCGTACCGTTCGCCACGATGCTCGAACGCAAGCCCACCGAGATCGTCGAGAAGGCCGTGAAGGGCATGCTCCCGAAGACCAAGCTCGGTCGTGCGATGGGGAGCAAGCTGAAGGTCTACGCCGGTTCCGAGCACCCCCACGCCGCCCAGCAGCCCAAACCGCTGCCCGACCACGTCTGAGGTCACCGTCATGTCGGACTCCCCCGTCACCCCCGCGGCCACCGAGGCCCCCGAGGCCCCCGAGGCACCGCAGACCCCCGAGGCCCCCGAGGCTTCCGTGGCCCCCGAAGCCTCCGGGGCCCCCGCCAAGGCGCGCTCGATCTTCGTGGGCCGCCGCAAGTCGGCGATCGCTCGCGCCCGCCTCACCCGCGGCTCCGGGGAGATCGTCGTCAACGGCACCCCGCTGCAGGAGTACTTCAACACCGAGAAGCTGCGCTCCCACGTCCTCGAGCCGTTCGGTGTCCTCGAGCAGGAGGGCCAGTGGGACGTCAAGGCCCGGATCAACGGCGGGGGCTCGACCGGTCAGGCCGGTGCGCTACGCCTGGCGATCGCCCGTGGCCTGGCCGCCGACGACCCGTCATGGCGCGCCCCACTGAAGGCCGCCGGGCTCCTGACCCGTGATGCCCGCAAGGTCGAGCGCAAGAAGTACGGCCTGAAGAAGGCGCGCCGCGCACCGCAGTTCTCCAAGCGCTGAACCACGCACCCGCGCCCGTGGGCACGTCACCCTCCGCCCTCGGACGCGACCACCCCGCAGGCCCACGCCGCCCCGCACTGCGGGGCGGCGTCTGCGTCGGTGCCGGGCCGCGGCCGTCCGGTCACCGAAGGCTCCGATCACCTCACCGCGCCCGGGGTTAGTCTCCCCGTCGGGGCGTGGTCCCCCGGGGGCGTTCCCCGCCGGCAGCATGATCCGGGAGGCGAGACGTTGGGCAGGATCTTCGGCACCGACGGTGTGCGGGGCAAGGCGAACGTCGATCTCACCCCGGAGCTCGCCGTCCTCCTGGGCCGGGCACTGGTCACGGTGCTGCACGACGAGGGCGAGCGCCGCCCCTCGGTGGTGGTCGGCCGGGACCCCCGCTGGTCGGGGGAGATGCTCGAAGCCGCCCTGGTCGCCGGGATCACCTCGGCTGGTGGGGACGCGGTGTGCGTCGGGGTGCTGCCCACGCCGGCGGTGGCCTACCTCACCACACGCTCGTCGGCCGCGGCCGGGGCGATGATCTCGGCCTCGCACAACCCGGTCGGCGACAACGGGATCAAGTTCTTCGGGACCGACGGGTACAAGCTCACCGACGACGAGGAGTCCCGCCTCGAGGAGATCGTGGCACGCCAGGGCGGGCTGCGACCGGTCGGGACGCGGATCGGCCGCCGGCTCACCGACCCGGCGGCGGTGTCGCGGTACATCGAGCACGTCGCCACCAGCACCGACGTCGACCTCTCTGGGCTGCGCATCGTCGTCGACGGCGCCAACGGCGCGGCGTCGAACGTCGCTCCGCAGGTCTACCGCCAACTGGGGGCCGACGTCACCACCATCCACTGCCGCCCCGACGGCGCGAACATCAACGAGGCGTGCGGCTCGACCCACCCGCAGGCGGTGGCCGCCGCGGTGGTCGAACGGGACGCCGACGCGGGGATCAGCCACGACGGCGACGCCGACCGGCTGATCGCCGCGACCCACCAGGGTGAGGAGGTCGACGGCGACGTCATCCTGGCGGTGTTGGCCCGCCAGGCCCACATCCACGGCGTGCTGCGTCACGACACGGTCGCCACCACCGTCATGACCAACCTCGGGTTCCGTCGGGCGATGGAGCAGCTCGGCATCGACGTCGTCGAGACCGCCGTCGGGGACCGGTACGTGCTCGAGGCGATGCGCGAGCGGGACCTCAACCTCGGGGGTGAGCAGTCCGGGCACCTCATCGACCTGGACCGTGCCACCACCGGTGATGGGGTGCTCTCGGCGGTGCGGCTGCTCTCGGCGGTCCGCGAGACCGGGGCGACGCTCCAGGAGCTGGGCTCGGTGATGACCCGGCTGCCCCAGGTGCTCGTGAACGTCGAGGGGGTCGCGAAGGACCGCCTCGCCAACGCCGATCCGGTGTGGGCGGCGGTGCACGCCGAGGAGGCCCGCCTCGGCGACGCCGGACGGGTGCTGCTGCGTCCGTCGGGGACCGAGCCGGTGATCCGTGTGATGGCCGAAGCCGACTCCCAGCGGGACGCTCAGGCCACCGTCGAACGCATCGCCGCCGCGGTCCGCACCCACCTGGCGGTGTGACCGCGGCACCGCGGGTGGTGGCGCGTCTACCGTCACCCCCGACGGGGTACCGAGACAGGGAGGGATCGTGGCGGAGACGGGAGTGGTCCTCGACGGGCCGTACGCCGAGCTCGGCGGGCTCGCGGCGGAGGCCGAGCGGCGTGGCTTCGACGCGGTGTGGGTCGCCGAGACCACGCGGGAGTCGATGATCCAGGCCACGGTCGCCGCTCAGGCGACCCAGCGGATCGACGTCGGCACCAACATCACCCTGGCGTTCCCCCGGTCGCCGACGGTGACCGCGATGCAGGCGTGGGACCTCAACGAACTCTCCGGTGACCGGTTCGTCGTCGGGCTCGGCTCGCAGGTGAAGCGGATCGTCGAGGAGCGGTTCTCGGCGACGTTCGACCGGCCCGCGAAGCGGATGGCCGAGTACGTCCAGGCGATGCGCACCGTGTGGCAGATGGAGCGTGGCGAGGACGTGCGCTTCGACGGCGAGATCTACCAGGTCGTCCGGCCCGGGCTGGCCGGCCCGGGGAGCGCCACCGACCGGCGGCTGCCGCGGGTGTACGTCGCGGCCGTCGGGCCGCTGATGACCCGCGCCGCCGCGCGCCACGCCGACGGCATCCTCGGTCACCCCTTCACCTCGGCGCGCTACCTCACCGACTCGGTGCTCCCCGGGATCGACGAGGCGCTGGCCGAGGCCGGGCGGGGCCGTGACGAGTTCACCGTCACGCAGGGCGTGATCACCTGTGTCAGCGACGACCGCGACGAGGCCGTCACCGAGGCGAAGCAGCAGATCGCGTTCTACGGCACCACCCCGAACTACCGCGCGGTGTTCGCCTCCTACGGCGACGAGGAGCTCACCGACCGCCTCCGCCGGGTGTTCAAGGAGAGTCGGCGCGACCCGGCCGCGATGGCCGCCGCCGTCCCCGACGAGGCGGTGGAGCGGTACGCCGTCGCCGGCAGGCCCGACGAGGTCCGCGAGCGGCTGGCCGAGATCGCCGACCACGTCGACCACGTCGTCCTCGGCGGTGCGTGGTTCCACGTCCCACCGGCCCGGATGCGCGAGAACCTCGACGCGATCCTCGAGGTGTTCGGCGGGGCCTGACCGGTCGGTGCGCCGTCGACCGCCGGTAGCATCCGGGGACGTCGTCGCGGTCAGCTTCGGCGGACGAGACCTCCAGGAGCCGCTGTGTGCGGGATCATCGGGATCACCGGGCGCGTCGACGCCGTCGACGGGATCGTCGCCGGGCTCAAGCGCCTCGAGTACCGCGGCTACGACTCCGCCGGGGTGGTCACCGGTGACGGCCGGGCGCTGCGGATCGTCAAACGGGCCGGGAAGCTCGAGAACCTCACCGGGGCGCTCGCCGAGCAGGCCGACGGGGCGCTGTCGGCGTCGACCGGGATCGGGCACACCCGCTGGGCGACGCACGGCGCCCCCAACGACCGCAACGCGCACCCGCACACCGACCCGGACGGGCGGGTCGCGGTGGTGCACAACGGGATCGTGGAGAACTACCAACAGCTGAAATCCTCCCTCGGTGATGTGCGCTTCGCCTCCGAGACCGACAGCGAGGTCGTCGCCCACCTCGTCGCCCGCCACCTCGACGAGGCGGACGCCCCGGACCTGCTCACCGCGGTGCGGCGGGTCGTCGCCGACCTGAAGGGTGCGTACTCGCTGTGCCTGGTCAGCCGTGACGAGCCGGACACGATCGTGGTCGCCAAGCACGAGGCCCCCCTGATCGTCGCCCACGCCGACGGGGTCGGGTACTGCGCCTCGGACGTCGCCGCCCTGATCGCCCACACCCGGGACGTCTCGGCGCTGCTGGACGGCCAGATCGCCCGGATCACCCCGGACGGGGTCGAGGTCGTCGACGTCGACGGCGCCCCGGCGAAGCCGCACGACTACCACGTCTCCTGGGACCTGGAAGCGGCCGAGAAGCAGGGGTACGAGCACTTCATGCTCAAGGAGATCTTCGAGCAGCCGCAGGCCGTGCACGACACCCTGTTGGACCGTCATCGCCCCGACGCCGGCGGCGGGTCCCCGCGTCTCCGCCTCGACGAGCTGCGGATCGACGAACGGGACCTGGCCCGGATCGACAAGGTGTTCATCCTGGCGTGCGGGACGTCGCTGCACGCCGGGATGGTCGGGAAGCTCGCGATCGAGCACTGGGCCGGGATCCCCGTCGACGTCGAGGTGGCCAGCGAGTTCCGGTACCGCGACCCGATCGTGGACAAGAACACCCTGGTGATCGCGATCAGCCAGTCCGGTGAGACGGTGGACACCATCGCCGCCGCCAGCCACGCCCGGGACCAACGCTCCCCGGTGGTGAGCCTGGTGAACGTGGTGGGCTCCACGCTGGCCCGTGAGGCCGACGGCGTGCTCTACACCCACGCCGGCCCGGAGGTCGCGGTCGCCTCGACGAAGGCGTTCACCACCCAGATCGTCGGGTGCCTGCTGCTGGGGCTGTACCTCGCGCAGGTCCGCGGCCGGATGTACGCCACCGAGACCGCCGACATCCTCAGCCGGCTCCAGCAGATCCCGGACGCCCTCGAGGAGGTCCTCGGCCTCGACGCCGAGATCACCGCGCTCGCCGAGCGCTACACCGACGTCGACTACACCATGTTCATCGGCCGGCACTCGGGGCTGCCGATCGCGATGGAGGGGGCGCTGAAGCTCAAGGAGATCAGCTACCTCCACGCCGAGGCGTTCCCGGCCGGGGAGATGAAGCACGGGCCGATCGCGCTGATCGAGCCGGGCTCGCTGGTGATCGCGCTGGCGCCGGCCGGTCACGTGTTCGCCAAGATGGTCTCCAACATCCAGGAGGTGAGGGCCCGCGGGGCGTCGGTGCTGGCGATCGGCACCGCCGACTCGGCCGCCGAGCTCAAGGACCACGCCGACCACGTCCTCGCCCTCCCGGAGCCCCCGCACGAGCTCGCCGGCCCGGTGCTCTCGGTGGTGCCGCTGCAGCTGTTCAGCTACCGGGTCGCGACGCTGCGGGGCGAGGACGTCGATCAGCCGCGGAACCTCGCCAAGACCGTCACGGTGGAGTGAGGATGACCGGTGGAGGGGTGTGCGGCAGGGCCCTGGTGGGCCTGCCCGCTCGCCCGTCGGCCTCGGCGCACCCCGGGGACCCCGAGGTCGCGTTGATCGACGCGGACGCCGCCCGCGCCGCCGACGCCGCCGCGGTC
>SLDB01000262.1 GCA_007125475.1 Nitriliruptoraceae bacterium
CCGGCGGGCACCCCGCTCACGGGGCGACGTTCCGGGAGTCCGCTGCCTGACTGCTCACAGGTCGAGCTGCCGGCTGTTGAGGTAGAAGTACAGCCCGCGGCGGGCCATGAGCTCGTCGTGGGTGCCCTGTTCGGCGATGCGGCCCTTGTCCAGCACGACGATGGTGTCGGCGTCGCGGATCGTGGAGAGCCGGTGGGCGATGACGAACGAGGTGCGCTGCTCGAGGAGCCGGTCCAGGCTCTCCTGCACCGCCTCCTCCGACTCGGCGTCCAGCGCGCTGGTGGCCTCGTCGAGGATGAGCACCGAGGGCTCGAGGTAGACCGCCCGGGCGATGGCGATCCGCTGCTTCTGGCCTCCGGAGAGCTGCAGGCCGGACTCGCCGACCTTGGTGTCGTAGCCCAGCGGCAGGCGCACGACGAAGTCGTGGGCGTTGGCGGCGCGGGCGGCCCACCGGATGCGCTCCGGGTCGGGCTCGGCCTCACCGAAGGCGATGTTGCTGGCGATGGTGTCGGCGAAGACGTAGTTGTCCTGCAGCACGACACCAATGTGTCGGCGCAGGTCGCGGTAGTCCAGCGTCGTCATGTCTACGCCGTCGTAGCGCACCACGCCCTCGGTCGGCTCGAGCAACCCGATCAGGCACTTGGCGAGCGTGGTCTTCCCCGATCCGCTCCGGCCCACCAGCGCCACGGTCGTGCCGGGGGTGACGTCGAGGTCGATGTCGTCGAGCACCGGGGCGCCGTGGGCGCCGTAGCGGAAGCCCACGCCCTCGAGGCGGACCTGCCCGGAGAGGCTCGGCACCGCTGACAGGTGGGAGTGGTCACGGCCCTGCTCGGGCTCGACCTCGAAGACGTCACGGACGCGACGCAGCAGCACCGAGACCCGTTGCCCCTGATCCCACAGGCTCAGCAGGATCATGACCGCGTTGTTCGCGAACACCACCAGCGCGCTGAACGAGACGAGCGCGCCGACCGAGATCACCCCGTCGAGGACGAGCTGAGAGCCGACCCACAGGAACAGGATCAGCGACGCGAACGCCACCAGCCGCACCCCGGCGTGGTAGACCATCGCGCCGAAGTCGGCGCGGAACAGCTTGGTCGACAACGCCTTGAACTCGTCGACGAGCTCACGGCGCAGCGCCGGCTCGGCCCCCATCGCCTTGACGGCCTCGATGCCCTTGACCGCATCCACCTGACGGGAGTAGTACCGGCCGAAGGCCTCCTCGAGCTGATCGAAGACCGGCCGCAGGCGGGTGGCCCCGAACCGCATCAACCCGGCGTAGACCGGTGCGACCGCGACGTAGACGGCCGCCAGCAGCGGGCTGTAGATCACCATGATCACCAGCGCCGCGCTGAGCTGCGTGAACGCCGTGAGTGCGAGGATGCCGTCCTGCACCGCGAACATGCGGATCTGCTGCATGCCGGACAGCCGCCGCTGGATGTCGCCGGTGCGGCGGGTGTTGAAGTAGGACATCGGCAGCGCGAGCAGCCGTTGGCTGAGCACGTCCATCGACGCCCCGTCGATGCGCAGCGCCACCCAGCTCAACAGGTAGCGGTGGGTGACGGTGGCGACCGCCAGGGCGAGCAGCACGCCGACCATCGACAGCAGCAGCAGACGCAGCAGCTGCACGTCCCGGTCGGGCAGCACCTCGTCGACGACGACCTGGAGGAACACCGGCATCGCCATCTGCAGCGCGCTGGCGAGGAGGGCGAGGAGCACCGCCAGGATGAGCCGCCCGCGGTGCCGGGCCAGCAGAGCGCGCATCCAGCGCAGGCTCGCCCCCTCCTCGGCGCCGCCCGCCGTCAGCGCCGGTGTCGGCTCGAGGAGGGCGGTGTAGCCGCTCCAGCGTTCCTCGAACTCGTCACGGTCGATGCGGCGTCGGCCGAGGTCCGGGTCGACGACCCGGACGCGCTTGGCGGTGACGTCGGTCACCACGATCCAGTGGTAGCCGTCCCAGTGGGCGATCGCCGGCAGGGGCAGGGCGTCGAGGTTGCGCTTGGAGGCCTTCACCGTGCGGGCCTCGAAGCCCAGCTGCTGCGCGCCGCGCACGATCCCGGCGAGGCTGGCGCCCGAGATGTTCGTATCTGCGGCGTCGCGCGCCCGGGTGAGGCTGATGGGCCGCCCGTGGGCCGCCGACACCATCGCCAGGCACGCGGCGCCGCAGTCCATCTCGTCGATCTGGTGGATCAGCGGGACGCGGACGCGGCGGCGCTTCGCCGGGCGCTGATCATCGGGGACGAACGGCGCGGCCTCGGGCTCCGGCGCCGCCGGCGTACCCGGCTCCGCTCCGGCGTCGTGGGGGGCCTGACCCATCCGTCGGGCGTCGGCGGGGAGGAGCTCCTCGCCGAAGTCCAACGGCACCCGGGCGGTGGTCTGGTAGTCGTATGCGGCGACGAGGTCGCCGATGCGCTCGGCGAACTCGGGGTAGGTCTCGAGCAGGTCGCGGAACACCCCGGCGGGCAGCCGTAGCAGCCGGGCGTCGGAGACGGCCTCGACGGTGGCGGCCCGTGGCGTGTCGGTGAACAGCGACCGTTCCCCGACCACGTCCCCGCGCCGGTGGAAGGCGAGGTCCCGGCCGTCGCGCCGGGTGCGCAGCCGGCCCTCCTCGACGACGTACGCGGCGCCGGGCGGATCGCCCTGGACGATCACCACCTCGCCGGCGGGGACCGCCACCTCCTCGAGGCCCTGCAGCAGGGTCTCGAGCCCCTCCGGCGGGAGCTCGGCGAACACGGTGTAGAGACGGAACAGCTCCTCGAGCTGCACGCGACGCCGGTGCAACTGCACCGCCTCGCGCAGTTGCGGCGCGGTGCTCAACAGCCCCTCGAACAGCGACCGGTCGAGGCGGAGCACCTCGACGTCACCGCTGGCCCGCACGGTCGCCGTCCGCGTCGAGCGTTCGAGCAACCCCGTCTCGCCGAAGGTGTCGCCGGGCCCGAGCATCGCCAGGGTCACCTCCTGGCCGTCGGCCCCCTGCTTGACCACCCGCGCCCGACCGGCGGTGAGGACGTAGAACGCATCGGCCTCGTCGCCCTCCCGGACGATGACATCGCCGAAGCCGTAGGACTCCGCCTCGAGGCTGGCCGCCACCAGCGCCCGGACATCCGGAGGGACGAACTCGAAGAGGGTGATGTCCTCCAGGACCACGTCCGCCGTGCTCACCCGCACCTCTCCGCCGCGACCTACCCCGAACGCCGGGCGCTCATGCTGCCAGACGTCGATGAGCCGGTCCACAGACGCGACCCGGATACGCGCCTCACCCTGGGGCCGTGCCGGCGGTGCCGGCAAGGGTGCTGCGCAGCACCTCGAGCCAGCTGGCCCCGATCCGGTCCCACCGGTGGGCACGTGCGACCTCGATGCCGCGCCGGCCCAGCCGCTGTCGTCGTGCCGGGTCGTCGGCGAGCCGCTCGAGCGCTTCCACCGACCGCCCCACGTCCGCGAGCGCGCGCGCCCCGATCGGGGCGTGCAACCGCATCATCGGCGGGACCAGCAGGGAGAACGGCGCGGCGTACCCCGGGGGCGCTGCGGCGTCGGTGATGACGTTGGGCACGCCGCACGCCGCGGTCTCGAGCACCGTCAGCTCCCACGCACCGGCCTCGTAGGGCAGCACGTGCACGTCGCACGCGGCCATGCGCCGCGCCAGCTCGGTGGTGGTCACGCCGTGGCCGAACCGCAGCGACGGCTCGAACTCGACCCGGTCGGCGACGCCCAACCGCCGCGCGATCCGCTCGAGGTCCCAGCCGCCGCTGATCCGGCGCTGCCGCGCCGTCAGCAGCTCGGTGTGCAGATACAGCCGGGCGCCGGTACGTGCCGGCTGCGGCGCGAAGGGGCCACACCCGCCGCAGTGGGGGCAGTGGTGCAGCGTGCCGTGCTCCCCGGTGACAGGGTGCGATGGCAGCTCGACGAGTGCGGCACATCCCGGGCAGCGGGCCGTGCCGCCGTTCACCCAGGCCGCGAAGATCCGCAGGACCAGGTCGGGGTGCTTGTGGCCGCAGTTGCGGCCGAAGTAGCCGACGAGGAGTTCGTCGTCGCCGAGGCCGAACCGCCCCCGCCGCACCGCGCGGCGCTCGTCGTCGGCCAGCGGGGCGAACGCGTCGGTGTCGACCCCGTGCGGGACCGGCGGGGTGATCCGTGCCGTCACCTCGGAGCGGCGGAGCACCTCGGCACCGAAGGCGTTGTACGGAACCACCACGTCGACCGGCTCGAGGGTGGGTCCGGCCTTCGGCGGCAGCGGTGCGGCGTCCACCGGCAGGTACGCGATCACCGACCCGATCCCGGAAGGTGGGTCCTGCGCGAGTGCGGACAGCACCTCGGCGTGCTGCCACAGCGCCCCGATCAGGAGCACCGGGGGACCGTGACCGGACGCATCGGCGGCGGCCGCCGAAGCGAGGACGCGGGCGAGGCGGGCCTCGTTCTCCGCGCTTCGATCCCCGACGTGATCGACCTCGAAGACCTCGTAGGGCTCGGCGGGTGTGGAGGCCGGTCCCGGGTACCGCGCCACGTACCGCACCCGGACCCCGCGGGCGTGCAGCGAGCGCGCCACCTGACGGCCGACCGTGGCGAACCCGCTGTGCAGCCCCGGGTGCTCGCAGACGATCACCACGTCGGTCACGGGGTCTCAGCTGGGTCGGCGTCCGCAACTCCCAGCACCTCGACCCAGCGGTCGAGCGGGGCGCCCTCCTGGCAACTGCGCGACACCTCGCGCAGGCGTGTGCCCGCCACCCGGCGTGCCGCACGGTCGTCGGCGAGGTGGCACAGCTCCACCAGCGCGCCGCCGGGGTCGGCCAGCGCGATCCGGTGCCCGTCCGAGTGGTCCAGCACCATGCGGGGCGGCACGAGGTTGGCTGCGCCGGTGAGCCGCTCCGCAACGGCCCCGTACCCCGTGGCGACGATCGGCACCCCCAGCGCGCAGGAGGCCCCCATCGAGGCTGGCACGTCCGCGAGGACGTGGGGTTGGAGGTGGACGTCGATGCATCCCCAGAGCTTCGCGAGCTCACGGGGCGAGTCCGGCATCGGCTCGTGGACGACCACCTCCGCCAGCCCGTGGTGGTCCGCGATCGCCGCCGTCGTCCACAGCCCGTCGTCGCTGGCCGGTTCACCGAGGAGAACCATCCGCGCGTCGTCGCGTGCCCGGCCCACCACCGCGCTCGTCGATCCGCACCCCGCGCAGCGCCCGCAGGGCACCGGACGGAGCTCGTCGTCCTCGGGGAAGGGCGTGACGTGGCCGCAGGCGTCGCACTGCAGGTAGTGACCCCGGGCGAAGAGCCCGAAGATGCGCAGTGCCAGTGGGGCGACCTCCTGCGGCCCGTCGTCGCTCCAGCAGCCGACGACGACGGCGTCGTCGGCCACGTCCATCCGCGCCCGGCGGATGGCGCGTCGGTCGGCGGCCTCGGGCCCGGGCAGGCTCGCAGCCGCCGGGAGCGCTGGGGCTAGCACCACGACCTTCGGCGCCGGCTCACCGGCCTGCGCACAGCAGTGCCGGACGGCCTGCGCGCCGAGCTGTGACTCGGTCACGACGATCTCGGCACGGGCGAACACGTCGGCCACCGACGGCTCGTAGGGGATCCTCGCGGCGGCGGCGTGCACGACGAGGCGGACGGCGGGGAGCAACCCCGCCAACGCCACCGCCCACACCAGCCGCCGCTGTGCGGACTCGTCTCCGAACAGCACCAGGACGGGCGGCCCGACCCCGTCGCCGAGCGCGCCACGGACCGCAACCGCCACGCGGGCGGACGTCTCGGAACCGCTGGCGGCACCCGGGCACGCCTCCACCGGGATGCCGAGCCCACGGAGGTGGCCGACGAGGAGACGGGACAGCTGCCGGGTCGCCGGCGCCCCCCCGGCGTCTGCGACCACCACCGCCGTCACCAGCCTCGCCCCGTTCCTCGTGCGGTCGGCCTGCGCAGCCCGATCAAGCGCCCGACACCCCGGGCCGTCAGAACATGCTGGTACCGAAGAGGCTGTCCCGCCCGGTGAAGCCGCCGACCACGGCGTCGGCGTCGTCGGCGGCGAGGTCGTCGAGGACCGAGACCTCGCTCATCGCCTCCCGCAGGTCCTCGGCGGTGATGTCGAACCCCTCCTGCTGGGCCACCGACAGCA
>SLDB01000134.1 GCA_007125475.1 Nitriliruptoraceae bacterium
CGTCTCACAGACCTCGGGCGGCGGGCCGGACCCGTGCGCGATCTTGCGGGTCCAGTCCCGCCCGCACTCCGCGCACGTGAGCAGCTCGATGGCCATGGCTCACACCACCCTGCGGGGGCGACGGCGGGCGTGGCACATCATCACAGCCCTCCGGGGTCGGGGTAGTCCAGCACGGCCTCGTCGTTGGCGGTCTCGAGCGACGCGGCGTCAGCGATCCATTCCTCCATCAGGCTCTGCGCCTCCGCGTCGGAGAACGTGATCTCCGAGGGCCACGGCACCGCCACGGTCTCCTGCTCGCCGGAGAGGTCCTGCTTGAGCTGCATGACTGCGGCGATGCGGCGGATGTCGGACACGAAGTCGAGCACGACCACGCGGTCCTTGCCGGCGCGCACCCGCAGCCCGCGTCCGAGCTGCTGGATGAAGATGCGTCTCGAGTGGGTCACGCGCATGAACGCGATGATGTTGACGTCGGGCACGTCGATGCCCTCGTTGAGTACGTCCACGGCGCACAGGATGGGCACGTCCCCACGGCGGAACTTCGCGAGGATCACGTCGCGGTCGCGGCGGCGCATGCCGGAGTGCAGCGCCTCGGTGGTGCGCCACTCCGGCAGCGCCTGACGCAGAAGGTCGCGGATGTGCCCGGCGTGCGCCACGGTCTCGCAGAAGATGATGGCGCGCCCGCCCTTGGTGCGGTGCCACGCGTGCAGCAACCGGTCGATCACGGCGGCGTCGCGGGCCGGCACGAACAGCTTGCGGTTAAGTTCCTTGAGGCTGTAGCCGTATTTCGACGCCTCCTCGACCACGTGCCAGTCGAGGTTGTCGAGGAACAGCCGGTAGTCCACCTGCGCGAGGTAGCCCTTGCGCATCCCGTCGGCGATCCCGACCTTGTACACCGTGCGGCCGAACCGGTTTTCGATGTCGTACTTGTCGCCGCGCCACGGCGTCGCGGTCACCCCGAACTGACGGGCGTCGTCGAGCTCGTCGAGCAGCTCGGCGAACCGGCCGTCCTCGGCCACGTGGTGGGTCTCGTCGACCATCACCAGGCCCGGCCGGTAGCCGTGCCGCACGGCACCCAGGGCCGACTCGACCGTGGCGCACACCACCCCGTCGAAGTTCGACGGCCTGACGTCGCCCGTAAGCAGGTGTGTGGGCGTCTGCTTGGTCAGGTGGCCCCACAGTGCCTTCTCGAGCTGGGCCACCAGATCCTTCATGTGGGCGACCACGAGTACCTGCCCGTCGGGGTTGCGCTCGAGGTGCTCGCCGATCACGGTGCCGCCCACCACGGTCTTGCCCAGCCCCGTGGCCAGCACCAGCAGCGCTCGCCCGTCGGCGTCGAGCTTGGCGGTGACCGCGTCCGCGGCCTCGCGCTGGTAGGGCCGCAGGTCGAACCCTGCCGGGGTGCGGTCGCGGAGCTCGCCCACGAGCGCGGCCAGCAGGTCCGCGTCGACCACCTTGATGCCGACACCGATGCGGTTGAGCTGCGCGAGACGGCGGCGCGCGGACCCGTCGAGGTAGGCGTTGGTGACGAGCATCGCGTGCTCGCAGCCGTACACGCGCTTGGCGAGGTCCACCTGGTCCACAGCCTCCGCGTCGATCGTGCCGTCGGGTCCGGCCTTGCGCCACTTGCACTGGATGGCCCATCGCTCGCGGCCCTTGAGCCCGAGGATGTCGCCTCCCATGTCGCCCGACCCGTCGATGTTGCGCACGTCGTCGAACCCGAGGTGGGCCAGCGCACGCTCGACCTGGGTCACGAACCGGTGTGGTCCGCCGCGCATCAGCGCCGACGGGGTGAGGAACGCCGCAGCGTTCACGGGCCGGCTTCCGCGTTCGCGGGCTCGTCCGCGACCTTGTCGCCGATGAGCTGGACCGACAGTGCGGCACGTCGCAGCTCCTCGCCGCGCAGCTGCACCGGCCGGTCCGCGAGGATCCCCAGGTCGTACAGGAAGCCCACGATGCGCGCCACCGAGATGCGACGCGCCTGGCCCGTGACCTGCTGGTACATGGACGTGAATACGTGCCCGTCGAGGAACCGTTCGGGCATGGCCTCGACCGCGCGCGGCAGCACCAGCGCGGGCACGTACATCGCGACCGACCCGTCCTCTGCGGCCGCGGCGACGGTCTTGCCGTCGTTGGCTGCGGCGGTCTCGGTGTGCTCGCGCTCCGCGTCGGTGAGCAGCCCCACGAACCTGCCAGTGGCGTTCTCGTCGGCCGTCAGGACCTCCACGACTCGTTCGCGCACGGCGCGCAGCACGCTGTCGGCGTCCGCGGACACGTTGTCGCCCAGCCGTCGGTCGGAGAGCTTCTCCTCCTTGATCCGGGAGATGATCTGCCCCAGGGTCATTTCGCTGCTGAACCTGGCCCGGAAGATGTCGGCGACCTCGGCCAGCACCATGTCAACGACCTGGGTGTCGTACGCGGTGAACAGCGGGTGGTTGGCGTCGACGAACACGTTGAGGGTGTTGAGCTTGCCGAGGTAGGCCAGCACCGGTACCCGCTGGTTGTCGTCGTTGAGGACCTCCTCGCCGTCGACCATGAACGTCACCAGGTCGACCGCGCCCAGCACCCCAGGCAGCGTCACGGTGAACTCGAGCTCGGGCAGCGGCAGGTACTGCTCTTGGTAGCGCTCCACACGCTCCAGGAACGTCTCGGCGGTGTCGTCGGGTTCGTCGTCCTCCCCGTCGTCATCGTCGGCGGCCGAGTCGTCGTCCTGTCCCCCGGTCTCGGACCGACCGTCGGTGTCAGACGGGTCCCCGAAGGCGTCGCCGCCGAAGATGTCGATGAGCGCGTCGCGCTTCTCGTCGTCGTCCTCGTCCACGAGGTCGTCGTAGCCGCCGACGTCGCCGGCCTTGTGGCGCTCGTACGCCTCGACCGAGGCCCACCAGATCGAGTCGTCCTGGTAGGCGGGGTCGCCCGCGTGGAACCGCTTGCCCCACTCGAGCGCCTTGTCGAACAGTGCGGGCCCGCCCGGCGCGGCCGGCATGAGGTAGCGCGTGCCAGGCCGGTTGGCGTTGAACGCCTTGTAGAGCCGCGCGAGCGGACCGTCGGCGAACCGGTCGTAGCCCCGCTCGAGCCGGTACTTCGGCCGCATCGGGCCGCCGTCGCCGCGCAGCAGCTTGCGCACCGCCTGCCACTCGGGGCTGTCAGTGCGGAACGTCTCCTTGCGGTACTCCACGGGTACGTGGTCGCAGTGGACCTCGCCGATCAGCCGCCCTTCGTTCGCGGGCGGCTCGATCGGGTACTCGATCTCCTCGGTGTTCGAGATGTCGTTGGGGTCCACCCACCGGAACAGCGACTTGTCGCGGATCATGATCTTGCGGCCGTTGCGCACGAAGTCGATGCCGTAGTCGTTGCCGTGCAGATAGCGCTGCACCCCGACCCACCCGTGGATGCGCCGCTCGCGGGTCACCAGGTCGTGCGACCCGCAGAACTCGCACTCGACCACGTTGGGCATCTCTTGCCACCGGCGGCACGACCGGCACGCCGACCGCTCCGGCAGCGTCTCGTCGAACCGGATGACCGCAGGCACCCGCTCTGCGTTCGCGCCCGACCCGTAGGTGACCTCGCGCGACTCGTCCCACACGCAGTACCCGCGCGGCTCCACCGCCAGGTTGTTCACCCGCAGCTGGATGCGCTGGTGGCTCAGCAGCAGCGGCGCGTACACGTCACCCAGCTGTTCCGCCAGCCGGGGCGCGTTGCGGCTCAGCTCCTCCCAGTGGCCCGGCCGCAACCGCGAGACCTCCACGCGGGTGCCGTGCACCGACGGGTCGTCCTTGGGCTCGCTGATCAGCGGCACCTCGTACGAGTTGTGCTCGCTGAGGGACCGCAGGTCGATCTCGACCCCGTACCAGTTGTCGTCGCCCGCCATCGTGGTCAGCACGCGGGTCCGCTGCCCCAGCCGCGCCGTGGCGATGTTGAACCCCATGCCGAACAGCCCGAGGTTCTCGAACGGGTCGTTGCCCGTCCACCCGGCGCGCACCGCGTCGTTGAGCTGCTGCAGGGCCATGCCCGGCCCGGTGTCGATCACGGTGATCGACGGGTCCGGGTCGCTGCGGCGCGGCAGGTGGATCGTCGCGCGCAACGGCCCAGGATGCTCCGGGTCGTCCTCGAGCGCGTCGAGGAACGCGTCGATCGAGTTGTCCAGCAGCTCGGCGGCGCACCGCCACGGCGGGAACTCGATCTCGCCGAGCATCTCGAGCACCCGCGGCGACGGCGTGATGTCGAGCGTCGTTGATGCGTGCTGGTTCATCGGGGGCCCCCGGTCGTCTCGTGTGCCTGGTGCAGGGTGGCGCGAACCGCCGACGCCAGGGTCTCGGCGACCACGACGGGCACGGCGTTGCCCAACTGCCGCAGTGCGCGGCTGCGGGACCCCGCGAGCCTCCAGTCGTCAGGGAACGTTTGGAGCCTCGCGGTCTCGCGCACGGTCAGCCGCCGCGCCCGCCCGTTGTCGAGCCGCACGATGCCCTCGCCGCCCGGCAGGCCGTGCGCGCCGGCTTTCACGGTCTTCGCGGGCCAGTCCAGCACGTTGCCGGTGTGCCCGTGGTAGGTCGTGGCCTTCGTGGGCACGAGCTCGTGCCCGTCGACGGCACCGGCCGCCGCCGACCGCAGGTCAGGCAGCCCGTCAAGCGCGTCCCGCAGCGTGCGCCACCGCTTGCCGTCGGGACGCTCGCCCGCAGCGATCTCGTCGCGCAGCGCCTGCGAACCCTTGCGTCGACCGGTCGGCGGCCGACGTCGCCGAAGCCCGTGCGCCTCCCAGTACGGCCCGTGGATCTGGTCCCAAAGGAGCACGTCACGACTGTGCGTGGGCTCGGGCCACGCCCACACGCCGTCGTCCACGACGTCCGCGCGGAACGCCACCACGAACAGCCGCTGGCGCGACTGCGGCACACCGAAGTCCGCCGCGTCGACCACCTGCGGGCCATACACGCGGTAGGTGCCCTCCCCGCCCCGGATCGCGCGGCGCACACGCGAACGGTGGCGCTCCCACGACTCGCCGGGGCTCGCCTTGACGTGCGGCACACGCAACCACTCGAGCACGTACGCCAGATAGCCGGCGAACGCGGGCCGCCCCAGCCCCCGCACGTTCTCTACGAGCACGGCCTGGGGGCGAACCTCCCGCACGGCACGCACGAGCTCCGGGAACAGGTTGCGGTGGTCGTTGTCGCCCAGAGCGAGCCCGCCCACGGAGAACGGCTGACATGGCGCCCCGCCGGATAGCAGCTCGACCTTCCCCCCGAACGGCGTCCAGGTGATGTCGCGAGAGTCCGCCTCCATCACCGGCCAGCCCCCGTTGTCCCGCAGGGTCTGGCACGCGAATGGGTCGATCTCGTTGAGCGCAACGTGCTCGAACCCAGCACGTGCCACGCCGAGCGCCATGCCGCCCGCCCCCGCGAACAATTCGATGCTGGTGTCCACCTGCCGCCCCGTCTCGAGAACCTCGACCGGCACCCTAAACGCTGCGTGCGACGCGACTCACGAATCGCCACGGTACCCGCGATGCTCGGATGCGTAGCGGCACTCTGCTCCCGGCGGGGGACGTGTTCGTGTGGCACAACGTGAGCGGCCCGCAGCGGGATGCACCGCGCCCGACTTGGCCGTGCCGGCCTTGGCGCTCGCCCCCGGCATCGTCCGTCCCCGGGCGGTGATGGTTCCCACCCCCATGATGTCGACCTCGGCTTCTTCGCGCGATCGCCTCCATCGAACAACCGTTCCCGGATCCTCCCGAACGCCTCCGGCCAGCCCCGAGGGCGACTCGTGAACTATGGGCGCAGGACCGGATCGCCGCAAGCGCTCATCGTCACGGTGCACGCCTCGATCGCGTCCTTGTACGTCTCACTCGTGAGCAGAAGGCCCAAGGGCCGGGCGTGTGCAGCCACAACCGTACTGATCCCTCGCGCAGCACGGGTCTGCCCACAAACTACGACTGTGTTGTCCGAACACGGAGCCGATGGGTCGAGCCCCAGCCCGTCGGAGGTCATCGCATCTCGTAAGACCGACAACCACAGCAGTGCCCATCGGCCCGCAGTCGCAATTGGGCAGCTCTGGGCGAGGAGGAAGAAGGGGAAGCGAGACACGGCCTGCACGATCAC
>SLDB01000190.1 GCA_007125475.1 Nitriliruptoraceae bacterium
ACCTCGGCATTCTCCGGGTCGGTGCGACGGGGGTGACGGCTCGGGCGCGCGAAGTGTAGGGACCCGGGAGGGGTCGTGTGCACGTCCCGCGCACGGACGCCGGTTCGCGGTGCCGGCTCGCCGTCGTGGGTCGCCGTGGTGGGTATGGTGCCGCCGATCGCGCCGCCCGTGGGCGCCGGACGGAACGGGGCAGGCCGTGACCATCGCACCGGAGATCGTGACGCTCCTCGCCGTCGGCGGGGTGTCGCTCGGCGTCGTGTCACTGTTGGCCTTGCTGGTGCTGTCATTGCGGCTCCGCGCCGTGAGTCGACGTCACCGGGCACTGTTCTCCACCGGGGAACGTGACGTGGTCGGGGTCCTCGACGAGCACGCCTCGGCGATCGCGACGCTGGCACGTGGCCTCGACGACGAACGCGCAGCCTCCGCCCAGCTGCGCGAGCTGCTGCGGGGGGCGACGTCCCGGGTCGCGGTGGTCCGGTACGACGCGTTCGATGACATGGGGGGTGCGCTGTCGTTCTCGGCCGCCCTCCTCGACGAGCGCGGTCACGGGGTCGTGATCTCGGCGATCAACGGACGGGCGGAGACGCGGTGCTACGCCAAGCCGGTCCTCGCCGGGGTGAGCGACCACCACGTCAGTGACGAGGAGGCCGAGGCGATCGCCGCGGCGATCGAGGAGCGCCCGGCGCGGGAGCCGACGCTGCACACCCGACGCCGCAGGAGGGCTTCGTGACCGATCCCGATCGCACCGGTCCGATCGCGTACCTGGGACCGGAGGGAACGTTCACGGAGACCGCGGCGCGGATGCTCACCGGCGCCGAGGACCCCTCCGAGCTGCTGGCTTGCGCCGACATCGTCGACGTGTTCCGCGCCGTCGAGGACGGACGCGCCGTCCGGGGCGTGGTCCCGATCGAGAACACCCTCGAGGGGTCGGTGACCGCCACCCTCGACGCCCTGGCGTTCGACACCGACCTGCTGATCCACGGTGAGCTCGAGCTCGCCGTGAACCTCGTCGCCGCCGCCCCGCCCGGCACCGAGCTGGCCACGGTCACCGCGGTGTACTCCCACCCGGTGCCGTTGTCCGGTTCCCGCCGCTGGCTGTCGGCGAACACCCCGGACGCCGAGCGGGTCGCCGTCACCTCCACGGCCCGCGCCGCCGCCCAGGTCGCCGAGCTCGGTCCGGGACACCTCGCGATCGTGAACCCGCTAGCCGCCGAGCGGTACGGGTTGGAGATCCTCTCCCGCGAGGTCGCCGACCGGGCCGCGAACTCGACGCGGTTCGTGGTCATCGGCCACCACCTGCCGGCCCCGACCGGGTGGGACAAGACCTCCCTGGTGGTGTTCATCGAGGCGAATCGTCCCGGGGCGTTGCTCAAGCTGCTGGAGATCTTCGCCGAGCGGGACCTGAACCTCACCAAGATCGAGTCCCGCCCGACGAAGGCCGAGCTCGGGGAGTACTGCTTCTTCCTCGACGTGGAGGGACACCTCGCCGACGAACGTGTCGGCGACGCCGTCGCCGCCGCCAAGCGCACCCACCGCGACGTCAAGATCCTGGGCTCCTACCGTCGCACCGGTGCCCGCCAGCCGGCGGAGGCCGAGCGCATCCAGGCCGACGACGCCGCCTACCGCGACGCCGCGGCGTGGCTGTCGGCGTGGCGTGAGCGCGTCGAGGATGCCCGCTGACCCCGTGCGCCGGCCGCTCCCCGGCGGGGGACTAGCCTGCCGCGCATGATCGATCCACGCCTCCTCACCGACGACTTCGACGCGACCGCCACGGCCCTGGCCCGGCGGGGGTACGACGCCGGTGCGCTCACCGAGCTCCGTGACCTCGACGCGCGCCGCCGCAACCTCATCGCCGAGGTCGACCGCGTCCGCGCCGAACGCGGCGCCGCCTCGAAGGCGATCGGGCGTGCCACCGCCGACGAGCGTGGGGTGATGATCCAGGCCGCGCAGGAGCTCAAGGAGCGGCTCGCGGCGCTCGAAGCCGACCTCGACGCCGTCGCGGTCGAGCACCGCTCGGCGTTCGCGGCGGTCCCCAACCTGCCGCACCCCGACGCCCCGGACGGCGTGGAGGGCGACGGGGAGGTGGTGCGCACCTTCGGCGACAAGCCGGTGTTCACCTTCCCGGTCCGCGACCACGTCGAGCTCCTCGAACGCGCCGACGCCCTCGACCTGGGCCGGGGCGCCCGGACCTCCGGGGCCCGGTTCGCCTACCTCAAGGACGACGGGGCGCTGCTGGAGCTGGCGCTGGTGCGCTACGCCCTCGACGTCGCGATGCGCCACGGTCACCGCCCGGTGGTCCCGCCGGTGCTGGTCCGCGAGGAGGCGATGTACGGCACCGGCTTCCTCCCGACCGACGAGCAGCAGCTGTACCGCACCCGTGACGACGAGCTCTACCTGGTGGGGACCTCCGAGGTGCCGTTGGCGGCGCTGCACATGGACGAGATCCTCGAACCCGACGACCTGCCGGCGCGCTACGTCGCGTTCTCGCCGTGCTTCCGGCGCGAGGCCGGCGCCCACGGCAAGGACACCCGCGGGATCCTCCGCGTCCACCAGTTCGAGAAGGTGGAGATGTTCTCGTTCGTGGCCCCGCGGGACAGCGACGCCGAACACGACCGGATCCTGGCCATCGAGGAGGAGATCTTCTCCGGGTTGCAGATCCACGTGCAGGTGGTCGACATCCCGGTCGGCGACCTCGGCGCGTCGGCGGCGCGCAAGTACGACCTGGAGGCCTGGCTCCCGGGTCAGGCGGCCTACCGCGAGGTCACCTCCTGCTCGAACACCACCGACTACCAGGCCCGTCGACTCCGTGCCCGGATGCGTGTCGACGGCGGGGGGACCGTCCTGGTGCACACGCTCAACGGCACCGCGCTGGCCGTGCAGCGGGCGATCATCGCCCTCGTCGAGCAGCACCAGCGTGAGGACGGCACGGTGGCCGTGCCCGAGGCGTTGGTGCCCTACCTCGGACGCGAGGTCCTCCTCGACGCGTGACGGTGGTCACCGCCGGCCCCGGTGGCACCCACCGTGGCCGCTCGGCCCGCTCCGCCACCGGCCGCACCCCGCAAGCGATTCACAGCTCCAGGAGCATCACCGGGTCGGTGGTCGGCTCCGGTGAGCCGCCCTCGGGCTCGATCGTCACCCCGATCGCGACGGCCCGGTCGAGGTCGCCGGTGACGGTGTGGGTCACCCGGCCGTCGGGACCCGGATCGAACACACCGACCGGTACGGCCCGGTCGTCGTGGATCACCCACATCTCGTAGGTGTGCTCGTGGGGGGCCGGCTCCATCCCGTCGGCGACGAACACGGCACGGCCGGTCTCGTGCGACAGCACCAGGTTCACCACCGAGCCATCCTCACCGGTGAGGCTGACCACCTGGGCGTCCGGGGAGGCGAGGACGTCGGAGATCAACGCGGCCTGCTCACGCTGTTCGCCTGCGGCGACCTCGAGCTCGTCGAGGCGGTCGGTGAGGGAGGTGACGGCGAAGGACAGGCCGATCACCGCGATCAGCAGGGCCGCGGCGGCGCTACCGGCCAGCGCCGTCGCCCACACCGGGGTGCGTCGACGCGAGGCGAGATCGGTCACCGTCGTGCGTGGCGGCACCTGCCGCTGCTGGTCGGCGCCGGCAAGGACACGCTCGCGCAGCGACGCCGGCGGGGTCTCGGCGACCGGCTCCGCCAGCAGGGCCGCGGTGGCACGCAGCTCGTCGACCTCCTGGCGGCAGGCTTCGCAGACCTGCAGGTGTGCCTCGAACTGCTCGCGTTCGTCGTCCGGCAACGCGTCGACCGCGTACACGCCGGTGAGCGTGTGGATGTCTGGCGGCGGGGTCATCGGGTCACCCCCATCGCGTCGCGGAGTCGGATCAGGCCATCACGCATGCGTGTCTTGATGGTGCCCAACGGGGTCCCCAACAGCTCGGCGACCTCGCGGTAGGTGTAGCCGTGGTAGTAGGCGAGTTCGACCGCTTCGCGCTGGACCCCGGTGAGGGTGTCCAGCGCCTCGGCGACGCGCCGGTGCTCGTCGTGCTGTTCGGCGGTCTCGGAGACGCTGTCGAACGGCCGGTCGTCGTCGCGTCGACCGACGCGGTCGTTGCGGTCACGCGACGACTGTTCGGAGCGGACCCGGTCGATGGCTCGTCGGTGCGCCATCGTCAACACCCAGGTACGTGCCGATCCCCGCTCGGCGTCGAACCGCGGGGCGGTGCGCCACACCTCCAGGAACACCTCCTGGGTGACTTCCTCGGAGAGCGCCGGGTCGCGGACGAGTCGACGGACCACGCCGTAGACGACGTCGGCGAGGGCGTCGAAGACGTCGGCGAACGCCCCGTCGTCGCCCCGTGCGACGTCGGCGAGGAGTTCGTCGACCGGCACGACCGCCTCGCCGGCGGGTGATCCCACCGAGCGCAGACGTCGGTTCGCGGCCACATGTCCTCCGGAGGTCATCGTCCCCGCGGTGCCCAGGTGCGTCGTATCCGCCCGGACCGGGGGGTTGCACGGTATTCGGGGCGGCGGGGCCCGCGGTTCGGCCCGTGGCCGGTGGGTGCCCGCGTCCAGCCGGCCGTCACCGTCGCCTGTGTGCGCGGTATGCGCGATCCGCGGCGCGCCCTGCGTGCGGCCAGGTCGCCGGAACCGGGGCGAATCCCCGGCCGTGTCGCCGAATCCGGCCCGGACACGGGGGCACGTCACCGAGGCGGCTTCGGATGGGAATCGTTGCACCCCCAATCATCTCGGTGGCGTCTCGCGAACCACCGCTGCCCGACACCCCCTTGAGCAGGAGCTCCTCCATGAAGAAGACCCTCACCGCTTCGCTGGCGGTGGCCGCGTTGCTGGCGATCCCCGCCGGTGCCGCGATCGCCGACAGCCACGACACCGGCGAAGTCGTGATCGTCCACGGCGTCCCCGGCTTCGAAGCCGACATCCTCGTCAACGGCGAGACCAGCGATTTCGCCGGCCTGTCCTACGGCGACACCGCGGTGGTCGACCTCCCCGCCGACACCTACCAGCTCGGTGTCGCCGAGGCCGGCAGCACCGACGCCGTCCTCGAGGCCAGCGCAACCGTCGAGGCCGGGATGAGCTACTCCGTCGTCGCCCACCTGGACACCGACGGCGACCCGGCCCTCACCGTGTTCGCGAACGAGACCGACGCTCCGGGGATCCAGCCGGTGCACGCGGCGAACTTCGGTGCCGTCTCGATCATCGCCGGCGGCGAGATCGCCCTCGACGACGTCGTCAACGGCCAGACCGCACGTATCGACGCGACGGGGACCGTCCCCGGTGTCGGCATCGGTGTGGCCGGCTCGGACGA
This sequence comes from Nitriliruptoraceae bacterium, assembly GCA_007125475.1. GTDB lineage: Bacteria > Actinomycetota > Nitriliruptoria > Nitriliruptorales > Nitriliruptoraceae > SLDB01. The sequence continues at coordinate 5,300 of SLDB01000190.1, forward strand.
GGCCGCGATCGACCTCGGTGACGTCGACGTCCCCGACGACCAGCTGATCCTGGCCTACGCGATCGGCCCGGACGAGGGTGCCGAGCTCCCCGACGTCGAGGTGGTCGCGGTCGACGTCATGGGCGACCACGCCCCTGACGAGGTCCCGGCCGGCTCCGGTGGTCTGGTCGACACCGGTCTGCCGATGGTCGTCGTCGCGCTGATGGCGCTCGGCCTCGTCGCCGTCGCTTCCCCGGTCGTGGCCGCCGCACGCCGTCGCCGCTGAACGTCACCGCGGGACCACGAGGGGAGGGCGCGACACCGCGCCCTCCCCTCACCCGACCCCCCACCCGTGCGACGCACCCCGACCACCGGAGGCCGTGATGTCGCGGAGAGGATTGGCGACCATCGTCGTCGGGCTCGTCCTGCTGGTCGCCCCGCCGGCGGTGTGGTGGCTCGGATCACCCGTCGACCAGGTCGGTGACCTCGCGGCGGCGGGGCTGCCTGAGCCCGGCCGCGCCGGTGCCGACGGGGCACCGGATCTCCCGGCTGGTTCCGGCACCGGTGGCCGGGTGACGTCCGACGACGACGCTGGCGGAGACGACGAGACCGATGCCGACACCGACGCCGACACCGACGCCGATACCGACGCCGATACCGACGCCGCCGGCACCGGAACCGGGGCGGCCTCGTTCACCACGACCGAGGTCACCGGCGGTGTGACGCCGGTGGCCGACCCCGCGCGGGTCGTCGTCCCTCGCGTCGGCATCGACGTCCCGGTCGACCGTGTCGGACGGGAAC
>SLDB01000051.1 GCA_007125475.1 Nitriliruptoraceae bacterium
GACCGTTCACGATCTGCTGGACCGTGCCGTCACCGCCGACGGCGACCACGAACCCGCGCCCGTCGACGGCGGCCCGTGCGGCGAGCTCCTCGGTGCCGACGGCGTCGTCGCCGACGGCGACGTCCGGCTCGACGCCCCGTTCGCGGAACGCGGCCATCAGCCGATCGAGGACGGGGGAACCCCGCACCCCCGCCGACGGGTTCGCGATCACCAGTGGGACACCGAACGGCAACTCCATCACGCCTCCACGATCCCTCGTCGCAACGCGTCCACCGCCGCGTGGGCCTCGGCGGCGACGGACGGACCCCCGGCGGCGCGCAACTGCCCGGCGAGGTCGGCGACGTTCTTGATGTTGCGGACGAAATCCCCACCGGTGATGTCGAGATCCCCGAGCGCCTCGTCGAGGTCGGCACCCGCGGCCCAGCGGTACGCCGGGGCCACGAACCCGGCGTCGAGCTCACGCAGCGTGCGGCGCAGACCGGCGCGGCGTTCCTCGGCGCGCAGCTCCTCGGCGAGGTCGTCGACGGCCTCGAGCGCGTCAGCGAGCTCGACGGTGGGTACGACCACGTGCTCGGAGGGATCCCCACCACGGGGCTCGTAGAGGAAGAACGCGACGATCCCGGCGATCTCGGCGTGGTCGAGGTCGTCCAACAGGCCGCGGCGCAGGGCCTCGGCGACGAGGAGGTCGACCTCGGAGTAGATCCGGGCCAGCCGCAGCCCCTCGTCGGTCGGCCCGTAGGCGTCGTCGAGGTACCCCAGCGTCGTCAGCACGTCCAGGATGCGGTGCAGATGACGGACCAACGAGCCGGTCGCCCGACGGATCTCGCCACGCAGTCCCTCGGCGGTGGCGTCGACGTCGTCGGCGCGGAACTGCCAGCGTTCGTGGTCGGCCCGGTCGGGGCACTCGTGACAGGGGTGCTCGCGCAGGGCCCTGCGCAGCTCCTCGATCTTCAGCCGGGCCTGCTCCGCGTCGGCCGGGTCGACCTCGACGGGGGCCTCGCCCCGTTCCGGTGGGTCGAGCCCGCGCAGCACCGTGGCGATCTCCCGGCGGTACTCCTTCTGCCGGGGGTTGCCCCGGGGAGGCAGACGGACCCGTTCGACCGCCTCGGGGGGACGGTCGAGCTCCCGGGGGCCGATGCGGGTGAGCTGACGGTCGTCGGTGACGACCTGGGCCAACGGTGTGCCCTTCCGGGTGACGTGGACCCCCACGACGGCGACCAGGCCCCGGCGGCCGGTCCATGGCAGATGCAGGACGTCGCCGGGCTCCAACGAGGCGATCCCGGCGCGCACGGCGGCCTCGGCGGCGTGGCGGCGGCGCTTCGACTCGGACTTCTCGAGCTCGGAGAGGTCACGCCGGAGCTGCCAGTACTGAGACCACTCCCCCAACTCGCACGTCAGGTGACGGCCGTATCCGGCCCTCGCCTCGTCGAGCTCGGCGAGGTGCTCGGCCTTGCGGGTCACCGACTCGTCGGCCTCGAACTGCGCGAACGAGGCCCCCAGCAGCGCCTCGGCCTGGGTGAGGTCGTGACGACGGAGCAGGTTCACCGCCATGTTGTACGACGGCTCGAACGAGCTGCGCAGCGGGTAGGTGCGGGTCCCCACCAGCCCGGCGACGGTGGAGAAGTCCAGGTCGCGCTGGTAGAGGACGACCGCGTGGCCCACCCGGTCGATGCCGCGGCGACCGGCCCGACCGGTGAGCTGGGTGTACTCCCCCGGGGTGAGCAGGACGTGCGACTCGCCGTTCCACTTCTCCAGGCGCTCGATCACGACCGTGCGCGCAGGCATGTTGATCCCCAGTGCCAGGGTCTCCGTGGCGACGACGACCTTGAGCAGGCCGCGTTGGAACAGCAGCTCGACGCACTCCTTGAACGCCGGGACCATCCCGGCGTGGTGGGCGGCGACACCGTCCAAGAGCCCGGCACGGAACCGTTCGTACCCCAGGACTGCGAGGTCGGCGGCGGGGAGCTCACCGAGGAGGGTGTCGACCAGCGCGGCGATCTCGGTGCGCTCGGCGGCGGACGTCAGACGCACCCCGGCGCGTTGCAACTGTTCGACGGCGTCTTCGCACCCCTTGCGGGAGAACACGAACAGGATCGCGGGCAACCACCGCCGCTGGGCCAGGGCGTCGACGACGTCGGCCCGGTCCGGCCAGCGCAGCCGTACCGACGGCGCCTGCCTGCGGCCCTTGTTCGAGACCCGGTTGCGCTGGCGGGCGCGGCGCTCGAGCATCACCACGTCCGGGTTGGGGACCCCGCCGAGTGCCTGCGACGCCCGGTCGCGGTGCTCCCGGCTGGCCCCCTTCTTGTTCCCGGCCCGGAAGGTGTCGTAGATGGTGTTGTTCACGAAGTAGTGATGGCGCAACGGCACGGGGCGACGTTCCTCGATCACCACCTCGCAGCCGTCGCGGACCTGGTCCAGCCACCGTCCGAAGTCCTCGGCGTTGCTCACCGTCGCCGACAGCGCGGCGAGTTGCACCGACGCCGGGACCTGGACGATCACCTCCTCCCACACCGCGCCGCGCGAACGGTCGGCGAGGTAATGGACCTCGTCGAGGACGACGTGACGCAACCCCATCAGGGTGCGGGAGGACTCGTAGATCATGTTGCGCAGCACCTCGGTGGTCATCACCACCAGCGGTGCCTCGCCGTTCACCGACCGGTCCCCGGTGAGCAGGCCGACCTGCGCGTCGCCGTACCGCTCGACCAGATCACGGTACTTCTGGTTGGACAGCGCCTTGATCGGCGTGGTGTAGAACGCCTTGCCCCCGGTGGTGACCGCGTCGTGGCAGGCGAACTCGCCGACGACGGTCTTCCCCGCACCGGTCGGTGCCGCGACCAGCACGCTGTGACCGTCGGCCAGCGCCCGCATCGCCGTGACCTGGAAGGGATCGGGCACGAACCCCAGCGTCGCCGCGAACGCATCGATCCGCGGATCGCCGGTGGCGACCGCGGATGCGATTTCGATGTCGTCGTTCACGTCGCCTCGGCAGGGCTCGGCAGGGTTCGGCACGGCTTGGCACGGCTTGGCGGTGGCGGAGGCCGGTCACGACCCGGCTCCACGTCGGGGCAGGCTACGTGGTGGTGGACGGGGCGGCGTACCACGCCCGCTGTGGCGTCCGCCGGGCCCCGCCGGACCCCCACGCGCCCCGGGACGGTGCCGATCCCGGCGGCCCCGTTCAGTCCGGGTGGGCTTCCAGGAAGCCGCGCAGCGGTGGCAGCGGTGCCAGATCGGTGCGGCGACCGTCGAGGTCGGCGGTCGAGGCCCGGGCCGACTGCATCAACTGCTCGGAGCGGTTCCGCAGCCGGCCGACCTCGGTGACCAGGTCGTAGCGTGCCGCGTCGTCCTCCACCTCGGCGGCGTAGGCCAGGACCTCCACGGCGTCGCGGGAGAACGTCACGGCGGTGAGGAACTGGCGTTGCACCGGGCGTGCCAGGTCCGGCAGGTCGGCCCCCGCGATGCGCAGGATCGCCGCGTCGTAGGCATCCAGCCACGCCTCGGTGTCACGGTCGACGAGTCGCGGGTCGTCCTCGCCACGCAGGGCGACCAGGGCGTCGCTCACCGGCGCACGGTTCTCGCCCCCGGCGGTCCAGATCCCGTCGGCGTCGAGGGCGACCGGCAGCACGTTCGCCTCGATCGCGGCGCGGGCCTCGGGTCCCGGGTCGGCGGCGAACATCCGGCCGGTGAAGATCCCCACGCCGAGCGCGACGACGGCGATCATGCCGAGAACCCCCCAGCGTTGGCGCCGGGCGGTGACGACGACGGTGACGAACCACGCCGTCAGCCGTGTCCGCAGCGTCGCCTCGGGCTCCTCCTCGGTCACCGGCGCCGCCCCCGTCGGGTGCGTCGACGGTCGAGGTACCACGCCACCCCGATGGAGAGCTCGTAGAACAGCCACATCGGCCCGGCGACCAGGAGGAGGGTGACCGCGTCGGTGGTCGGGGTGATGATCGCCGAGGCGGCCATCATCGCCACCACCGAGTAGGGCCGGGCGCGGCGGAGCCCGTTGGCGGTGACGACGCCGGTGAACGCCAGGCTGATCAGCACCAGCGGGAGCTCGAACACCAGACCGAACGCGACGCACATCGCCAGGAAGAACTTCAGGTACTCCGAAGCGGAGAGCATCGGCTCGACCAGTGGCCCTCCGAGGCCGAGGAGGATCGCCAGGGCCCGGGGGATCACCAGGTAGGCGAACAGGATCCCGAACCCGAACATCACCTGGCTCAGGACCACGAACGGCAGCGCGAACGAACGCTCCCGCCTGGTCAACCCGGGGGTGATGAAGCGCCACAACTGCGTGAACATCACCGGCCCGGCGATGAACAACCCGATCACCAGCGCGGTGCGGATCCGGACGCTGAACGGCTCCAGCGGTCGCAGCGCGACCAGGGTGCAGCGCTCCTGGGTCCGCATCCCCTCCGGCAGGTCGCAGTACGGGGCGATGAGGATGTCGAGGACGTACGGGAACAGCAGGTAGCCCACGACCGTGCCGACCGCCAGCGCCACCACGGCCTTGAACAACCGGGTCCGAAGCTCCCGAAGATGTTCGAGTAGCGTCATCTCCCCCGCGGCGCGGGGCGGTCGGGCAGCATCATCCACGGAGGCCGCGTCAGTGCTCCGTGCCGGGCCTACGCAGGGATTCCGGGTCGTCTCCGCCCTCAGCGGCGCCCTCGTCACCGGACGAGCGGCCGTCGGAGCCCGCCTCGTCGGTTGCGCTCCCCGACGCGTCGGTGTCCTCGTCGTCCTCGTCGTCCTCGAGGGCTTCGCGTGAGGCGCGACGGAACTCCTTCATCGAGGTCCCGACCGAGCTCGCCAGCCCCGGGAGCTTCTTCGCCCCGAAGAACAGCAGCACGATGAAGAGGATGATGACCCACTCAGGTCCACCGGGCAGGGTCATGTCGAAGCCATCCGTGGTCGCGTCAGGTCACCGTCGAGTGTAGCGGTGGGGTGCCGACCCGAGGCGGGCCTACCGACGCCGGGCGTGGCGGGATTCCTCCAGGCGCTCGAGCGCCGCGGCGACCCGCTCGGCCTCCCGACGTGTCACCGCCTGGTGCTCGGCGAGCTCGGCGAGGACCGGTTCGGTGCGTGCCAGCGTCGCGGACGCCTGGGCGTAGGCGCGGCGGGCACGCTGGACGACGACCACGACCACCGCCACGAGGAGGAAGATGGTCGCCGCCACCCCGACGACGAGGGTGACCAGCGCCGGTGTCGCCATGCGGTCCTCCACCGAGGGTCGGTGCCATCGATGCCGTCGGCGCGATGCCGTGCAACGCCGCCAGCCTACCGCGGCCCTCGGGCGCGCCGGCGGGAACCACACGGCGACCCTGGCGCAGCTGCGCGACTGCCCTCCGCGCGGCGGCCGGTGACGGCCGGTGTCACCGGACCCGGCTGACGAGCTCCTCGAACCACGCCTCACCCTGCAGCGCGACGTGGAAGTCCAGCAGGTCGTCGAACGTCAACCGGGGACCCTGCGAGGGGAGTTCGGGGTGTGCCGGCGCGATGCCCTCGACGACGTCTCCGACGTCGACACCGTCGATCTCGACACCACCGGCGGCGAGGAGCTGGGCGATCCGGGGGGTGGCCCGCTTGGCGATGACCGCGGCGCAGTCCGGGCAGACGAAACGGTAGCTGCTCGCGTCACCGACGAGGTGGTCGTCGTCGTGGTCGACGCGGAGCGTAACCTCGACCGGGTAGATCTCGACGTCGCCGCAGTCGGGGCAGGTGGCGCGGATGCGGGTCATGGTTCCGTCTCCTGGGTGGTGCACGGGGCGTTCGCCTCGCCACCCCTCCTATCGGCAACGACACCGCAGGACTGAAGGGCCCCTCGCAACGCCGACGACGGTGCGGGTGTCCGCGTGGCGGTCACGAGGGTTCTTCCGGACGCGCGCGCACCGGACCGGACAGCGGTCGGACGCGCGCGGACCGGACCGGACAGCGGTCGGACGCGCGCCTGATCACGGCGGCGGGCCGTAGGCGCGCAACGCGGCCTCGGCGGCGGTGGCGACACGCCGGGCGAACGAGGCCGGCGCGCGGACCCGTGCCTCACCGGCGGCCATCAGCACCAACTTCGC
>SLDB01000256.1 GCA_007125475.1 Nitriliruptoraceae bacterium
GCGGTCGCCGGCGCGAGGCAGCGAATCGCGACGATGGCCCCGGTGGGGCCCCACCTCGCCGACCAGCTGCTCGTGCCGCTCGCGCTGGGCGCGGGTGAAGCCGTCTCGACCGTCGCCCTGACGCGGCACTTCACGACCAACGCGCACACTCTGGCACGGTTCTTCGACACGCCCGTGACCTGGACGAGGCAACCGGACGGCACCGTGCTCGTTCAGGTCCGCGGGAACCCCGACGCCATCACCCGCTCCGCACACCGGGCACGATCGTGAGCGGCACGTCGCTGCGATGGCTCAGTGCGGTCGCGACGCTTCCCAGCACCAGTCGCCCGACCGCCCCGGAGCCGCGCGAACCGACGACGACGAGATCGGCGTCCACATCCTCGGCCACCTCCGGGAGGGCCACGCGCGGGTCGCCCTCGACGACCTGTGCGCGGTAGGCCGCGCCGGCGTCGTGCAGCGGCGCGCACCACTCCTCGAGGGCCAGCTCGCGCCACTGGCGCGACGCACCCTCCGACTCGAGACCCGGGGGCCGCACCACGTCCCCGCCACCGGCGGCGTGCACGACCCGCAACTCGGCGCCGAAGGCCGCTGCGACCTGCGCCGCGAACAGCATCGCCCGACGCGCGTCCTCGGATCCGTCGACGCCGACGACCACGGTCCGGGCAGGCAGATGCCCCTCGACGTCCCGGCGGACGATCGTCACCGGGCAGGACGCGTGCTCGCTGACCTGCCGACTCACCGAGCCGAGCAGCAGGCCCCGGAAGCCGCCCAGGCCCCGGGCACCGACCACGAGCAGCCGGGCCCCGTCAGCGGCCCGCACCAGGGCCGCGCCCGCCGGGCCACGGCGGACGTCGGTCTCCACCGCCCCCGCCCGGTCCCCGAGCTCCTCCTCGACCACCACCCGGAGTCGCTCGCCGGCCTCCGCGTCCGCCCGGTCACGGTCGAGGAGTGCCACACCGCCCACCTCGAGCACCACGTCGCTCGGGTACTGCCAGACCCAGACGGCCCGCAGCCGTGCGCCCAGGGCCCCGGCGGCTGCCGCGGCCCAGCGTAGTGCGCGCCTGGATCCCTCCGACCCGTCGATTCCGACGACCACCTCGGCCATGTGCGCTCCTTTATGGGCAGGCCGGCGCGTCGGGCGACCGACCACCCGCAAGGATGGCGGTGCACACCGGATCGTAGGAGAGCACAACGTCCCGTCACCGTGTGACGGCAGCGGAGCGAGGAACCTCCGTTCGGCCCTACGATCTCTCTCTGCCGCAACTACGTTCGATGTCCCGGATCAGGACGCACGTTGAGCCAGGACGACGACGGGACCGCCGAGCACCTCCTCTCGGTGATCAGTGAGGTGGTCGCCGCCACGCGACCGACCCGTTCGACCCCGCCGGTCCGGCTCGACTCGCGCCTGGACACCGAGCTCGGGCTCGACAGCCTCTCGGTCGCCGAGACACTGGTCCGGCTCGAGGCCGCATTCGGGGTTTCGCTGCCCGAAGCGGTGCTGGCCACCGCGGAGACTCCGGACGACCTCCTCCGCGCGGTGGTGGCCGCCGGCCCCCGTCGTCCGACGCCGTCGGTGCAGGCCGGGCCTCGCCACGCCGAAGCGGACGCGGACGCCGTGGCCGCGCCGTCGACCACCTCGACCCTCGTCGACGTGCTGCGCTGGCACGCCGCCCGGCATCCCGAGCGAGTCCACATCCGGCTGCTCGCCGACGGCGGGCTCACCTCCATGACCTACGACGACCTCGACCGCGACGCCCGCGCCGTCGCGGCGGGCCTGGCCGGGAGGGAGGTCCCTGCCGGCAGTTCGATAGCGATCATGCTCCCCACCGGACGGGGCTACTTCGCCACGTTCTTCGGCGCGCTGTACGCGGGCTGCGTGCCGGTCCCGATCTACCCGCCCGGCAAGCCGTCGGTGCTCGAGGAGCACCTGCTCCGCCAGGCAGGGGTGCTGGACAACGCCCGGGCGGTCGTGCTCGTCACCGTCGCCCAGGCCCGCGGGCTGGCGCGCCTGGTCGCCCCGCGGATCCCGACCCTTCGCCACGTCCTGACTCCCGAGGAGCTCCAGGCCGCACCGGCCTCCGCGCCGCTGCCGGCGAGCGCGGGCGACACCGCACTGCTCCAGTACACCTCGGGCAGCACGGGGGCCCCCAAGGGCGTGGTGCTCACCCACCGCAACCTTCTCGCCAACATCCGAGCGACCGGCGAGGCCGGCGGGATCCGGCCGACCGACGTCTTCGTCAGCTGGCTTCCGCTGTACCACGACATGGGGCTGATCGGCTCCTGGCTGCTGAGCCTGACCTTCGGCCTGCCCTTCGTGGTGATGTCACCGCTGGCCTTCCTCGCGAGACCGTCGCGCTGGCTGTGGGCGATGCACGAGCACGGTGGGACCGTCTCGGGAGGCCCGAACTTCGGCTTCGAGCTGTGCCTGCGCCACGCCGATGCCGAGGGCCTCGACGGCCTCGACCTGAGCCGCTGGCGCATCGCCTTCAACGGTGCGGAGCCCGTCAGCCCCGCGACGGTGACGCGGTTCGCCGAGCGCTTCGCCGCGCACGGGCTGGATCCCGGTGCGATCACGCCCGTCTACGGCCTGGCCGAGTCGGCGGTGGCCCTCACCGTCCCCCCGATCGGCCGCGGGGCCGTGATCGACCGCGTCGAGCGGGACCCTCTGGCACGCCACGGACGTGCGGTGCCGGCGCACGCCGACGAGCCGACCGCGGTGAGCTTCGTCGCCTGCGGCCCGCCGATCCCCGGCCACCGGGTGCGCATCGCCGACGAGGCCGGCGCGACGCTCGGCGAGCGTCGACAGGGCCGCGTGCAGTTCACCGGACCCTCGGCGACCAGCGGGTATCACCGCAACCCCGAGGCCACGCGCGAGCTCTTCGACGGTGATTGGCTCGACTCGGGGGATCTGGGGTACCTCGCCGAGGGCGACCTGTACCTGACCGGCAGGGTCAAGGACCTCATCATCCGGGCCGGCCGCAACCTGCACCCCAGCGAGATCGAGGAGGCGGTGGGCACCATCGACGGGGTCCGCAAGGGATGCGTCGCGGCGTTCCCGACCACCGACCCCGTCGGCGGCACCGAACACCTGGTCGTGGTGGCCGAGACCCGCACCACCGACGCCGAGGAGCGCGCCCACCTCTCGGAGCGCGTCACCGCGATGGTCGGCGACGTCACCGGGACCCCACCCGACCGGGTCGTCCTCGCTCCGCCGGGCGCCGTGCCGAAGACCTCGAGTGGCAAGATCCGCCGGGCCGAGACTCGGCGGAGGTACGAGCACGAGCAACTCGCCCCTCGTCAGCGCGCGGTGTGGCTGCAGGTGCTCAGGCTCGCGCTGCCGACGCTGCCTGCACGGCTGCGCCGCACGGCCTCGAGCGCGCTCGACACGGCCTACGGCGTGTACGCCCGGGCCGTCTTCGCACTGGTCGGCGCGGTCGTCTGGGTCGTCGTCGCGGTGCTGCCGGGCAGCTCGCGCCGCTGGCGACTCGTCCGCTCGGCCGGTCGTGGGCTGCTGGGCGCGCTGGGGGTCCCGTTCACCGTCCAGGGTCAGGAGCACCTCCCCTCCACTGGCGCCTACGTGGTCGCCGCCAACCACTCCAGCCACGTCGACCCGCTCGCGCTCGCGATGGTGCTGGAGCGACCACCGGTGTTCGCGGCGTTCCGCGGAATCGCGCACAACCCGCTGACGCGGATCTTCCTGCGACGCATGGGGGTCCACTTCGTCGAGCGCGGCGACCGGCGCCGCGGCCTCGAGGACACCCAGCGGCTCACCGCGCTGGTTCGCGCGGGCCGACCGGTGGTGTTCTTCCCGGAGGGACGGCGCTCCCCCTCTCCCGGCCTCGAGCCGTTTCGCATGGGGGCGTTCCGGGTCGCCGTCGACGCCGATGTGCCGATCGTGCCCGTGACGATCCGCGGCACCCGACACGTGCTGCCGGTCGGCCGGCGGCTGCCCAGGCGCGGACCGGTCACGGTGGTGCTCACCCCGCCGGAGCGAGCGACCGCCGGCGGCTGGCAGGGCGCGGTGGAGCTGCAGCACCGGGTCCGGGCCGCGATCCTCGAGCACTGCGGTGAGCTGGACCTGTCATGAGCAGGACACCGCCTGGCAACCATCGACCCGGCGCCCTCGGTCCGGGCGGCATGCACACCTGACGGCGGCGCGTCATCGGCGGCCCGACGCGCTGGCCGTCAGTGCTTCTGGGCGTCGAACCACGTCCGACCGACGGCGGTGTCGACCTCGAGCGGGACGTCGAGCGCGACCACCGAGGAGAGCTCGGCGACCACCAACTCCCGCACCGCCTCGAGGTCGGCTTCGGCGACCTCGAGGATCACCTCGTCGTGGACCTGCAGCAGCACCCGGGCGGTGAGATCCGCCGCGGTCAGCGCCGCGTCCAGAGCGATCATGGCGAGCTTGATCACGTCGGCGGCGGTGCCCTGGATCGGGGCGTTCAACGCCATCCGCTCGGCCATCTGCCGGCGGTTGCGGTTCTCCGAGCGCAGGTCCGGCAGGTACCGACGCCGGCCGAACAGCGTGGTGGTGTAGCCGTCACGCACCGCGTCCTGCACCGCGGCGTCCAGGAATGAGCGAACCTTGGGGAACCGCTCGAAGTACGCCGTGACGATCCCTTCGGCCTCGTCCGGGGGGATCTGCAGCTGCTGGCCGAGGCCGTACGCGGTGAGCCCGTACGCCAGCCCGTAGTTCACCGCCTTCGCCCGGTCACGCAACGCCGCGTCGACGTCGCCCAGCGGGGTGTCGAACACCTTCGCGGCAGTGGTGGCGTGCACGTCCTCGTGTGAGGCGAACGCCTCCAGCAAGCCCTCGTCGCCGGAGAGGTGGGCGAGGATGCGCAGCTCGATCTGCGAGTAGTCGGCGACCAGCAGATGGGTGTAGCCGTCCCCGGCGGTGAAGGCCCGCCGGATCTCCCGGCCCTCCCACCGGCGCACCGGGATGTTCTGCAGGTTCGGCTGCGAGGACGAGAGCCGGCCGGTCGCCGCGATCGTCTGCGAGAACGTGGTGTGGATCCTCCCGGTCCCCTCGTCGACCAGTGGCGGCAACGCATCGACGTAGGTGGTGAGCAGCTTCGAGGACTCCCGCCAGGCCAGCAGCGCCCCGATGATCGGGTGCTCGTCGGCGAGGCGGGAGAGTGCCTGGGCGTCGGTGGAGTACCCCGTCTTGATCCGTCGCGTCGGTGGCAAGCCCAACTCGGTGAACAGCACCTGCTGCAGCTGCGGTCCGGAACCCACGTTGAAGCTCCGTCCGGCGTGCCGGTGGACCTCGGCCTCGAGTTCGTCGACCCGGGCGGCAAGCCGGTGACGGATCTCCTCCAGGACACCGAGATCGACGGTGATCCCGGCCCGTTCCATCGCCGCCAGCACCGGGGCGAGCGGGAGCTCGATCTCGTCGTGCAACCGGCGCTGCTCGCGCTCGTCGAGGGACTCCCCCAGGACGCGGTCGAGAGCGAGGACGGCCTCGGCGGCGACGGCGCGACGTTGCCAGGGTTCGTCGTCGTCGACGGCGAGCGCGAGCTGGTCACCGCCGGCGGCGTCGGGCTCCACGGTCAACGACCGGTTCAGGTGCTGCAGCGCGAGGTCCTCGAGCTCGAAGCTGCGCTGCTCGGGACGCAACAGGTACGCCGCCAGATGTGTATCCAGCTGGACCCCATCGAGCCTCCAGGCCTGCGACGCGGCGGCGTGGCACAACCCTTTGACGTCGTGGGTCACCAGGGGGCGGTCCGGATCGGCCAGCAGCCCGGCGAGGGCGTCACGGTCGCCGGGTTCGAGCTCATCGAAGGGGACGGACACCGGGTCCGAACCCGACGTGGCGAGCGACACCGCCACCCACCTCGTCCGCGGCGGACGCGACTCGACCGTCGCGACGACGGCGACGACCGATTCCGCGTCCGCGATCCAGCCGGCGAGCTCGCCGGCGCCCAGTCGTCGCGGCGGCCGGGCGAAGCCCTCGGCGGCTCCGCGTTCCTGCTCCCCGAGGACGTCGGCGGCGAGCCGGTCGTACAGCGCCCGGAACTCCAGGGCAC